>JALXCH010000286.1 GCA_026991005.1 Calditrichia bacterium
TGGGTGGTGTTTGGTGTGATGCGGGTGGAAGAAGCCGTATCGCTGGCAACCAGTGCATTTGAAGTAGGCCTTACTCTGGTGCTCTATACTGTGGTGTACGGTGCTTTAATGGTTGCCGATATTTATCTCCTGAAAAAATACGCCGTACTGGGTACGGCCGGAATTAAAGAAGAAGCATAAATTAGGAGGGCTATAAATGGATCTGAACACATTATGGTTTATATTAATCGCCGTATTATACATCGGTTACTTTTTCCTGGAAGGTTTCGATTATGGCGTGGGCATGCTGGTACCGTTTATCAGCAAGGACGACGCCGAGCGTCGTGTAGCCATCAACTCCGTAGGCACCTTCTGGGATGGAAATGAAGTGTGGTTGCTTACCGCCGGTGGTGCCACTTTTGCCGCCTTCCCCAACTGGTATGCAACCCTGTTTAGCGGTTTCTATCTGGCATTGTTTCTGATGCTATTCGGGTTGATTATCCGCGGAGTATCTTTTGAATTCCGTAGCAAAGACGAATCCCCCAAATGGCGTAATTTCTGGGATTGGATGCTGGCTATCGGTAGCTTTATCCCGGCTCTGCTGTGGGGTGTGGCTTTCGCCAACTTCATCAAGGGTGTGCCCATCGACCAGACCATGACCTATGTGGGTGGATTCTTTAACCTGCTGAATCCCTACGCCCTGGTGGGTGGTCTGGCTTCTCTCACCATCTTCCTGTTGCACGGAGCGACTTTCCTCTCCATCAAATCCACCGGAAAAGTGGAAGAAAAAGCGTTTTCTTTTGCTCAAAAAATCTGGGTGATTGCGGTGATTATGTACATCCTGTTCATTATTCTGAGCGTGTTCCAGACGGATATGTACTCCAAATTGGGCATAAACCCCGGAATCAGCCCCATTATTGCCATTGTGGCACTGTTGGCAGCAGGATATTTCCTGAAGAAAAAAATGGGTGGCTGGGCTTTTATCATGACGGCATTGAACATCGTGTTCTCCGTAATTACCATGTTCCTAGCACTTTACCCGCGCGTGCTGGTTTCCAGCCTCAATCCGGAATGGAGCCTGACCGTCTATAACGCTTCGTCCAGCCCCTATACCCTGAAGGTGATGACCATCATCGCCGCCATCTTTGTGCCCATTGTACTGGTTTACCAGAGCTGGACTTACTACGTTTTCCGTCATCGCATCAGTGTGGATTCCAAAATGGAGTACTAATTCTTTTTCCCATGCTGGAATTTTTCGTATATTCCCCCCGATTCGTTCGGGGGGTTTTCTTTTTTATTTGAATTCAATCGGGGTATCCGGAATTACCAATCGGTATTGCTAAAAACCTTTAGAAGATGCCGGTGGCGAAACGTCCATCACTGAGCATAATGTCTCTGGTATTGTCGCCGGTTGGAAAAGCTCCGGAAATATTTTCTGCTGTAAATCGTGAGGTAGTATGCACATAGATAAGCGCCTGTTTTCTTTTCTGGGCAGCGTGAAGCAATATTTCCTCCTCACTATCCTGTTGGGTGTGCTGGTGGCAGGAGCGACTATTTACCAGGCCTGGTTGCTCAGCCGCATCATCGATGCGGTTTTCTTGAAATCCCACACTTTGAGTATGGTTCTTCCCCTCATGCTCCAATTTTTATTGATTAGCTTACTGCGTGGTGTATTGCATTACGGAGAGAAATCCACAGCCAGCCAGGTTTCCTT
>JALXCH010000287.1 GCA_026991005.1 Calditrichia bacterium
CAGGTGCCGGAACAATTCCCCCGGAGTGAACTCTCTGCCGAAGCATACTACTGGATTGGCGAAAGCTATTACAAATTACGGCAGTTCCAGGAAGCCGAAAAAGCCTACTGGAATGCCATCCGGAAGTATCCCGGGGCAGACATCAAAGCCTACGCCTATTACAGTCTGGGCTGGATTTACCAGGAAAGCGGCAAACCCCGCAAAGCCCTGGAGGTGTACCAGAAGCTCATCTCCGAATTCCCGGAACATGAATTGAGCCTGGAAGCCTACTTCATTCGCGGAAATATTTTTTATGAACTGGGTGAATACGACAAAGCCATCGAAAGCACCTTTACCGGTTTGAAAAAAGACACCCGAGACCGCTTCAAACCCCAGGGACTGTTTCTCATTGGGGAAGCATTGTTTGCCCAGGGAAAGGTGGAAAAAGCACGCGAGCTGTACCAGCGAGTGATTCGGGAGTTTCCCAACAGCGAGGTGTACTGGCAGGCGCTTTTCTCCCTGGGCTGGAGCTATTTTAGCCAGAAGAATTACCCGGAGGCGTATCGCATATTTCATCAAATTTCCGGAGGGAAAGGGGATTCGCCCATTGGGTTGAAGGCGTTATTTTACAGCGGAGTGTGCCAGAAAAATATCGGCAACACCGCGGAAGCCACCCGCCTCCTGAACGAACTGGTAATTACCCATCCGGAAAATGAATTTGCCGACGATGCGCTGTACGAACTGGCCGAACTGGAATTCCAGCAGGATCGCTATCGCGAAGCGTTAAAATATTTAAACAAGCTCACAGAGCTGTTCCCCCATAGCGATTTGCTTCCGGCGGCGCAAAAAATGGCAGCGGATTGCTGGATTGGGCTGAAAGAATACCAGCGAGCGTATCAAGTGTTAAAACAGATTACCGGCGCTGCACCGGAGCTGCAGGAAGAGGTGGTTTTTAAGCTGGGATGGTGTGCGTTTCAACTGGAGCGGTATGCGGAGGCGGCGGGGGATTTCCGCCGATATCTGGAGAAGTATCCCCGGGGAGCCCTGCGCGCCGATGCCCGGTACTGGCTGGCTGAAGCACTGTACAATCAGGGGGAATACGATGCCGCCGCACGGGCTTACCAGACGTTTCTCAAAACTTATCCCAACCATGCTTACGCCTCCGATGCCCATTACGGGTTAGCCTGGAGCTATTACCAGACGCGCCGTTTTCGCGAGGCCGTACAGGAGTTTCGCCAACTGGCACAAACCACGCAGAATCCCCAGTACCTGGCGGATGCCCTGTTGCGCCAGGCCGATGCTCTATTTGCCCAGAAGGATTATCCGGGAGCGATTCAAAACTACCGGAAATATCTGCAACGTTTTCCCAAAGGCGGCGAGCGGGAGTGGGCAATTTTTCAGATGGGGATGTGTTATTTCAAACAGGAGAAGTATCCCGAAGCCAGGCAGGAATTTACCCGCTTGCTGAAGGATGACCGCACCGGGGAGTACGATGCCAACGCCATGTACCTGATTGCCCGGAGCTATTTTAAGCAGAACGATTTCGACCACGCCATTCAGCAGTACAAAGCATTCATTAAAAAATTCCCGGACAGTGAACTGGTGCCCCGGGTGTATTACGAACTGGGCGATGCCTTTTACAATAAACGGGATTTCCGCGCTGCCATGATCTGGTACGAGGAGGTGCTGCGGAAATTCCCCGACAGTGCGCTGG
>JALXCH010000288.1 GCA_026991005.1 Calditrichia bacterium
GAAAAAATCAGCATCCAGAAACGGCTCTATTGCAGAGAACTCCAGCGGAGGAAAGTTGAACAGCGCTTTCTCTTTGCGTTCTTCGGGGGAAATGTATTCCAGAATAACCTCGTGATTTTTCTGGGGAAGGGGAATTAAGCCCCCGGGAGAAACGTTGGGATACTGTTTCAGGAGCGCTACAAAAGCGGCGTAAAAATCTTCCCCCAGATAGGCGATGGGAATAATTTCCACCTCGGCACCGCTTAAATTCGAAAGTGCGGTGATGGTGTAGTAAATGCCTCCCACACTTTGAATAGAAGCACCTTCGAAAGGTAAAATTAAATCTTTATTAACGGTTCCAATAACGGCAATTTTCATTCTGGTATTCGACAATTATTTTCTTTGAATTGTTTAAGTCTGGTAGCGATTTCGGGTTCCGAAAGTGCCAGAATCTGCGCTGCCAGGATGGCGGCATTGCGCATGCCCGCTTTCCCAATGGCCATGGTTGCCACGGGAACTCCCGCAGGCATCTGTACGATGGAATAAAGGGCATCCACGCCGTTAAGCGCTCCTGCCGCGAGTGGTACTCCGATAACCGGCAAAGTGGTGTAGGCCGCCAGCACACCGGGTAAATGCGCTGCCAGACCCGCACATCCAATCAGGACTCCAAAACCATTCTCCTCTGCCTGCCAGGCAAAAGCCTGTACCTTCTCCGGTGTACGATGGGCAGACATCACCTGCACTTCGTAACCGATGCCAAAGTATTCCAGGTAAGGAAAGGCTTCCTCTACCACGGGCCGATCCGATTCACTCCCCATGATGATGGCAACACGCTTCATGGTTCTTCCCTTGGACTCTTGTTGGTTCCTGTTACTTTAATTCACTTCCAGAAACTTTAATTCTACTGTATTCTCCACATTCAAACGAAATATTCAATGAAAAATGGGAAATTCAAAATTCATATTTTTTTCCTTCAACTGGAACACACTGCCCGGGATTTTTAAGTAATCCGGTGTAAAAAAAGCAGAGCAGGGAGGTGCTGCTCACTCTTTTTCTTTTTCCTCCACCCGGGGCTCTTTAAGCGGTTGAATGGTATGAACAAGCACATCCAGTTGATCGATAAACGGCTTTTTACGCCGCCCAATCGCCTGCACATAAAAATCCAGCATGTAGAGACGTTGATATTCCGGTACCACAAAGGCGATGGTACGGAAGGGGCCTCCAATCATATATTTATCGTTGCGCCAGGTGCCCTGCACCCGGATGGCGGGCCACTGGCGAAATTTGACCGAGTAGGCATGAGTTTCTTCTTCCACCACCACATCGCCTTCGAACACTTTTTTCGCCAGCCGATTGCGCTCGTCAATAATCCAGCGGGTGGTGAGCTGAAAGGTGTCGCTGACGGTCTGCCAGTGCACCAGGATGGAGCGATCGGGATGCAGGCGGCGAATCCAGACGTAATTTTCATCTAAATTCTCATCGGCAATGAAATAATCGTGTTGCACGCGCATGGTAAAGGGGAAATGCCGGGCAAGGTAATCCTCCAGTTTCTTCTGCTCCATGCGCTTGAACATCCCCTCTTTAAGCCGGGTGAAGTAACTGCGGCGGAAATCCCGATACAACACATCCCCGTAATCATGAATTTTCTGAATGAGGTCTTCTCTGGAAGTGCCGACCAGGAACAACACATACTGCTGGGATGCCCAGG
>JALXCH010000289.1 GCA_026991005.1 Calditrichia bacterium
GTTCCGTTGTCGAAATGCATGCTGCTCAAACCGTGGAAAATGCCAGCGGGATCTCCATCCGTGGTGTAGGTAGGTACGCGATCCATCACGTAGCTGGCTTTCAGGTAAGTGCGGTAGAATTGCTTATCCGCGGTACTTCCCTTTTGCACCAGGTCGTACCCAATTTCCGAACCGGAAACAAACAACCGTCCGCCGTTCTCCAGATAACCGGCTACCAGGGTTTGTTCCACACTGTTGAAACTCTCGTCTGCCGTGCCCTCTTCACCCAGAATCCAGATTACCACCCGGTAGTGATTCAGGCTAATCTGGTTGTCCTGTACAGCTTCGTTGCTGCAGGCATCGAAAGCGTAGCCGGTTTTAACTACCGAAGGAGCGTACCGTTTAATAAAATCGAAAGTATTCACTGTACCGCTGGTGCGGTCGAATCCATTCACAATCAGGATGCGCACCGTTTCGGTTGTGGGTTTCACTCCCAGCACCTCGGTGGCGCTGCTCTCGCCATTTCCATTCAGAGCCGTGACTTTGAAGTAGTAAACCGAATCCTGCGACAGGTTGCTCAAAGTAACTTCCGGGGAGGGGAAATCCATCACTGCTGTAAAATTGGTACCATCGGTGCTCTGGTACAGGCGGTAGCTGGTGGCTCCCACTGCGGAGTTCACCGCTACTTTCACTGCTCCGTTGCCCACATTAGTGACCCGGAAATTCATCGGCTTTAACGGCGGGGCAGAAGAGCCAAAGGCATTGGCAATCGCTGCTTGCAGCTCCTGGCGCTGCCCATCGTAACTTAACGCCCAGATGGCAATTCCTTTTAAATTCTTCTGATTTACCAGATCAAACTTCAGGGCCAGACTCAGGCTGTCGTCGTACCATCCCTGGTTCCAGTTGCCATCGTTGTATTTGTACCAGGGCGTCTGGGAGTTGGTGTCCCACAACCGCCCGTATTGCAGAGCGTTGGAATAAGCCGTACTGTAAAAAATAGCCGTTCCCGTGCCCAGGGTGGGCGATGCTAATCCACCATTCGCCGTCGGCCATTCAAAACCGTAAAAGGGAACACTCAAAATGAGTTTGGACACATTGTTCTGGGTTTTGGTGATGTAATCTTCCACGCTGCGGGTAATATTCCAGTAGCCCCACACCGAGCCGCTGGTCAGGGGGGCGGTGGGACCTGCCGTTGGTCCCGAAGACCAGTGGTAATCGTATCCCTGAATCACCAGCCCATCCGTCACCTGTGCCAGCTGGTAGTAGTCGTAATTGTTGCGCCAGTCCACTGCCGGGGTAAAAATGGTCACGTACGAACCGGGAATCTGGGAGTGAAAGGTGTTGGCCAGTTCTGTCATAAAATCGGTAAGGTTCTGGCGATTTCCCGAAGGAATCCCTTCAAAATCGATATTCACCCCATCGGCGTTGGCGTATTGCACGTGTAGCACCAGATTGTTAATTAAATTGGTGCGGTAGGTGGGATTCCCCAGCAGTGTATTCAGTTGCGTCCCGTCGAACAGAATCACCGTTAGCACTACCCGCACCCCGTGGCTGTGGGCGGTATTCACCAATCCCGCCGCAGGCCAGTGATGCTGATTGACGATGTTTCCGTATCCATCCACATCCACCCCAAAATAGGCGATGGTGGAGAGCAAATCGTAATTCAAACTGGGATAGGAATTGTACACCCAATAGGGGAGGTAGCCAAACACTTCGCGGGAGAGGGCACGCTGGCGGGGTACCAGCGGCATGGGTTTGCCGTGGAATTCGGGCGTCTCGCCGTGGGGTTGGTAATCCCGGTAATTCTGCCATTCCGTTTGATGAATGGAAGGCGCGTTCTCCATCTCACGATAAAACTGCTGCCAATCCGGTTGGGCAAAGGCAGCCTGTAAACTCAGGGCAATGATTGCCGTAATCCAGAAAAAACGTTTCATCATACAATTATCTCGCAATTTTTTTCATTTTATGTGAATATTGTTTTGTGCCTGCTTCAAGTATTCCGGTACAACCCAAACATCGGGTGCCCGGGGAACTTCCCCACTCGGAAGTTCTTACCGGGTGAGCACGATTTTGGCGGTTCGCACAATTTTCCCACTCGCTCCCGAAGACCGGGGCGTTGCCTGGAATCGCACCAGGTACACTCCACTGGAAACGGGTTGTTCTTCCTGGTTCAAGCCATTCCAGCGTACTTCGTGCACCCCCGCCGTTTGTTCTTGCTGCACCAGCGTGCGAACCTTCTGCCCCAGGGGATTGTAGATTTCCAGCAGCACCCGCGAGCGCACCGGCAATACGTATCGCAAATTGGTCTCGGGATTAAAGGGATTGGGATAGTTGGGCAGCAGCGCAAACTCCGCTGGTAAACGGGTGTCGCTTTCCGGCGCCAGGGCGTTAATTCCCAGAAAGTAGGAGAGTACCCGTCCCATTACCTGCGTTCGTACCGCTTCGTCGCCTACCGTTTCGAAAGGAAATGCCAGGAAAACGACTTTTCCCGGATTGCTTCCGTTCCCAAACGTTCCCTGGTACTGCACTGCAGCATACAAACCGGAGGCGTATTCGGCACAGGCAATCGCTCCGCTGCCAAAGGGAACAATCACGTCGCTGGAATCCACATAGTAATTTGCAGTGCTGAAATCGAAGGTGAGTCCCTCGAAGATGGAACCCGTTTCTCCGGTAAGAGCGTGTTGGTGCGTGCGGCTGGCAAAATCCACATGGAAATAGTCATGCAGGAACTGCTCGTCCTGGGAAGAAGCAGAGCCCAGCCCATCGGGATCCAGTGCCCGGGCAATGGAGGAGCCGCTCACGAGCAATTGTCCTCCGTTCTCCAGATACTGTTTGACCGCAGCCTGCAGGGTGGAATCGAACATGGTGGAGGCCAGACTATCGTCCCCAGTGTACCAGAGGACGGCATCGTAATCATTCAGGGAAATACTGCCCTCTGCCACGCTGCTGGCCGGGGCGGTGTCGAAACTAATCTGGTTGCTTAAGACAGCCTGCCCATAGGTGTAATTGAAAGGATGGTACACCGATGGCCAGGCGCCATCGCTGCGAGTAAATCCGTTTACGATCAGTACTTTGCCCAGAAAGCCGCTGCCGTTGCTGGCTCCGTACACATCCGAGGGTTTGCTCTCGTTGGTAATGGGAGAATTATCCACCGCAGTAAGCCGAAAGTACACACTGGTGTTTAGCACCAGGGGGAGGACGGTATCGGTTACGGCGGGAGTGAGTTCGCTTTCATCTTTAAACAACGTCCAGAGCTGGTTGTCGAAACTAAAGTATAGCCGATAGCCCACGAGATCGGAATCGGGATTGGCTTTCCAGCTCAAATGCAGTCCGGTATCGGTGCCTTTGATGAATTTGAATTGGGGCTGCACCGGAGCGACCGTATCCACTGCCGTGATGGTGACCGGTACGTAAACCGTATCCGTATTGAAGCGGGTATCTTCGGTGAACACCTGCACCACATAATCTCCCTGCGGAAGCTGGGAGGTGTCCCAGTAATTGTCCTGCCAGATGTCGTTGGTTACCTGGTACACGTGGCTGGTGGTGCTGGACATGGGCTGGAAATAAACAATGTCCACATACGCATTACTGGGTTTAGTGTTGAAGATAAAACGCAATCCGTTATACGGGGGTTCGTACACTACCGTGCTGGTATCGGCACTGAATATGCTGTATCCGATTTTATAGGTGCCGTTATTGCGCACGGAAATGGGAGTACCGGGATCCCCGTTTTGTTCATCGACCTTTACAATAATATCCACAAAGCCGAACAATCCGTTGGCAGGGAGTTCGGTGGTGGTGTTGTTGACGTAAAATTTAACAAAGCGGATGATGGGCGCCCAGTTATCCACCAGCGGATCCAGACCATCGTTTACCAGCATGGCGTTATGTTCGCTTCCTACGTAACCGTAGGTAAAATGCACATGTCCCAGTCCGGGGTAAATGGTGCCTACCACCGTCTGGGAAGCATAAACGGGATCGCCGACCGATAAAGCGGGATTGGGTTGAATGTGCACATAAGCTTTATCGGAGACCCGCACGTAAGCATTGGAACCGGAGGTGGACATGGATACGATGACCCCATCCGTACAGGGGTACACGGGACTGCCATCCGCTTTGGGGATGTCTGTTCCGTTGTGGAAATGTCCCGGTGTGGTGGTGCTGCGATATTCGCAGAAGGTTCCGGTTATCCAGTGGCTCTGGTTGAACGGTGTCAACGGCCAGGGGAAAAGGCTCTGGGCGGATGCGGTGACGACCATGGTCACCAGCATCCAGAATGGGAATAAAACGGAGGAAAATGTTGTTCGCTTCATTTTGCCCTGTACATTTGATAATTATCGTTTAGACCAATTAAGAGATGCCGGGAATCGGGAAGGAAAAACAGTGCGGGATGTTCCACAAATTCCCGGGAGAAATCCAGTGTTTGCACCGTTTCGCCAGCAGGATTTACCAGCAGGACACGGGGTGCCATAAACACAAATCGGTTTGTCCGGAACTCGCTGCGGGCAATGAACAGCGCAGCGGGATTTGCCTCGGGATTCAGTGCAAGCGCAGCGATGAAACCTTCCTCGGCAGGAATTTCCTTCTGCCAGATGCGGGAAGCCCGCCGCACATCCACCAGTTCCGCCCGTTGGTTCTCGGCCATCAACAGATAGCGGCTGTCGGGGGAAAAGTGCAGATGTTTGGGAATCATGGCGCTGCGGTACAACTCCTCGCCCTGTTCGTTGAGCACTTGCACAAACCGGTCGAGGTGGCCATCCTGATACACCGTGTAGCTGGTGGCAGCGAGGCGCGTCCCGTCCGGGGAAAGGGCAACTTCGCCCAGGGCGTCGCCGGGAAGTTCCTGTTGCCAGTTCAATCTGCCTTCCGCAGAAAATGAGAACAGGGTGGGTTGAGCGTCCGGTTCCGGTGCGCTGCTTCCCCGGGGAGCCACGCCCTTCCGGGTTGCAGCAACGAGCACTCTTTCGCCATCACTACTGAAAATAACCGTGAGTAACCGTTCCAGATCGAACTGCGCTTCCGGAAAGAGGGTGGTGTGGTGCTGTAATTGCCCGTCACTTCCGTAAAACCACACTTCGCCCGTAGGAATGCGTCCCAGCACCAGCGCGCCATCGGCATCGCTTACGGTTACCGTGGGAGCGGGATCGTCGAAATACTGGGTGGTTTTCAGGGAATAAACCGGTTGCAGGCTTCCGGTGTACACGGAAATAATCAGCTCCCGGTTACGGGAAAGTTCCGGAAGGGATTGTAAAGAGAGCACGGCAACATAATTCCCGTTGCGGGAAAATACGGTTTGCCAGAAGCCTTCCGGTAAAGGGAGCGAAGCCTGTACCGCCTGGTGCTTCTGCAGAAGGAGCTTTTCGGATGTAACCACCAGGATGCCACCATCTACGGGATGAAGCGCCTGAAGGTGGGGCACATCCTGTTTCAGGATTTGCTGGTAATTACTGCCCGCGTACAACTGAAACAGTAAAATAATTAAAATTAGCAGGAGGGGGAAAAAACGATAGGTTCTCATAACATTCCATCCTTGAAATTAGAAGCATCACAATTCGCACGTAAGGTATAAAAAAGAGAAAAAAATAGCAAGATAATTCCTAATTCTAAGAGCAAATTCCAAATCACAAATAGCAAATTCCAAATCACAAATAACAAATTCCAAATCACAAATCCCAAATCCCAAAAACAAATCTCAAGATCCAAATTCCAGATGCCAATTCTCAATAAACTATTATTTTTAATTCGCGTCCATTCGTGTGATTCGTGGGCTAATATTCATTCGCATAATTCGCGGGCTAGAGTCGAGTTGGTGTACAAAATGAGCAGGCAACATTCTTTCCTTCTGAGTCCGGCGAAAAATCCCTGCCACCTCATGGCATTTCCGGATGAGATTCTTCACCCCCGCATGCGGCGGGGGTGAAGAATGACAGAACCACCATCCCTGTCATTCTGAGCGCAGCGCCAGCGAAGCGAAGAATCTCTAGCACATACCAGTGGATCCTTCTATTATGCTTTAACAATGCACCTCAGGAAAGGGGTAAAAGGCATAAATTCCAAATTC
>JALXCH010000290.1 GCA_026991005.1 Calditrichia bacterium
CCCATCACGGGGAAAACTCACCAGATTCGTTTGCATCTTCAGTATTCCGGTCTCCCCATCCTTGGCGATTTTCGTTACGGATTTTCATCGGCAGAGCTCCCCGGTGAAATCTCTTCTCCAGAGCGAACCCTGCTGCATTGCCGGGAAATGGTATTTGTACATCCTATTACTTTAGACCGTTTGAAGATTCAGGCACCGCTTCCTGCAGATTTTTCTCGCTTCCTGCGACTGCTCTTCCCTGACATTTCTGATAATATCAATACAAACCTGATGCCAACACCATAACTCATTGTATTTACACAAATTAACAGAGTTGCATTTTGCTGCAATGACTAAAAAATAGACAATTTTTTTCACATAATAGGCGGGATTTTCGTCAGGGGTTTAAAAAATGTCTAATTGCAACGGGAGGGGGATACGAAAAGGAAGAAGAGGTTTGTTTAGTATCCAGCTAATCCAACTCAGGAAATACTTTCGGTTAGGCAATGGTAAAGCCATTCCATCCCAATCGGGAGGATCACTTCAGTCCCTTAAAGCATCCTTTTTATTTTAGATAGTTTTTACCGCTATCTACGCTTTCTGAATCTTTCTGCTCTCAGATTTCTATTCCCGGGGCTTCGCCCCGGGCTATCCCTGTGTGAGTGCTTCGCACTCCTGATGAAATAGCGTTTCATTTTTATCCTTTTCGCATCTTTATCGGTTCTTTCCTGCCGGAACATTGTTTAGTTTCGTTGCACCAAATTGCGCCAATTTACACGAACCCATCTAATTAAAATTCTTAATTCAAAATAACAAATCCCAAATAACAAACAAAATATTGTTTTTTTCATTCGTGCTTATTCGGGCGATTCGTGGTACTATTAATTCCAGTGACGCCCTTTCAGGGCTTCCTTTTTGTGTTTATTTTTATTCCCAGGGCTTCGCCCCGGGCTCTTCATGTGTGAGTGCTTCGCACTCTTGAGGCAAATTTATTGTTTTTACTCTTTTGCTTTACTCTTTAACATCTTTATTGGCTTTTTGACCGTCAAAAAATCGCTTTGTTTCACAACGACGAATTGTGCCAATTTGCACAAATCCGCCCAATTCAAAATTCTTGGTTCAAATAATTTAATTTTTCCTGCTCTAATTTTTTAATTCGTGTCCATTCGTGTGATTCGTGGGCAAATATCAATTCTTTTAATTCGTGCGCATATAATTCGCGGGTAAATTATCATTCGAACGATTCGTGGTTTTGTTAATTCCGGTGAGCCCTACAATTCTAACACCCAATTCAAAACTCTTATTTCAAAATCATTTATTCTTTCTGTCGTCTCTGCAGGACTTAAAATGATGGGGGAATATCCATTTCCCATGGCTGAAGACCATGGGCTAATATCTTTCGGCCACTCCGTGGCCTCGTATTGTGCCAGTGGATATTTTTTCTAATCCAGATGTTCTATTCTTATTACCCGGAGTTCCCGTTCGGGAAATATATTTTATTGCTAATAATAATTCTAACTTTAGACATTATTTTCATTGTTTCCGTGGGTTCTATGTCTTTCCTCAGGATCGGTACCCGACTGCGGTTTCTGTGGTTTCTGTGGTTGCAAAAAAATTTTAATCAAATCCAACAGGGGGGAAATTAATTTTTCCGGCGGAACCGAACCGCGAAAGAACCATCCATGTGGTGGCGATGTGGGAAGGTACGGATAAAATAAACTCCATCCAGGTAGCGTGAAGGGATGTAGGGAGTGAGATTTTCCAGTTCAAATTCCGGATGATTCGATAAAAATTCTTCCACCACCCGGTCGTTCTCTTCCAATTCGATGGTACAGGTGCTGTAAACGATTATTCCCCCTTCCCGGACATTCTGCGCCGCTACATCCAACAGTCCCAATTGGAGACGTTTCATATTCAGAATATCCTGAAGGGTGCGCTTCCATTTTAAATCCACCCGTTTGCGCAACACCCCGAATCCGGAACAGGGAGCATCCAGTAAAATACGATCGAACTGTCGATTAGTCGGTAGCTGAAAAGCGTCGGCAGTTACCGAGAACACCCGGATGTAGCCCAAACGCTGCATATTGTCCCGGGTAAACTTTACCCGGGAATAATGGCGATCCAGCGCCAGTAGAACCCCGGAATTCTGCATTTTTTCGGCAATAAAACCGGTTTTTCCACCAGGTGCCGAGGTCATATCCAGAATCCATTCTCCCGGTTGGGGATCCAGAGCCAGCACCGGTAAGGCGGTACTGACATCCTGCACCGTCACCCAACCCTGGCTCAGAAAAGGCAGCTTCCGAAACTCCTGAAAATTGTCAATCCAGATGTAATTATCGAAATCAGGATGGATTTCGTAGGAAATCTCTTTGTCTTCCAATGTTCGAAAGAACTGCTCTTTATCGGCTCGCAATTGGTTCAATCGCACACTAATCCGGGGACGCTCATTGTTGGCTTCCAGCAGTTTCTGAACCTCATCAATTCCCCAATACTCGATCCAGCGCTGAACCAACCAACGAGGATGGGAATAACGCAGTGCCAGCTTATCCAGCACATCCAGTTGAGTTTCCAAGAAATCGAACTTTCGCTGCTGGCGCAAAAAATTGCGCAAAATTGCATTCACCAGATTGGCCGTTTTCTGATTGTAGCGATTTTTGGCAATTTCCACCGCTTCGTACAATACGGCATAGGGCGGAATCTTATCCAGAAAAATCAACTGGTAAAGGGAGGAACGGAGGTTGTTACGGACTTCAATAATTAAATTCTCAAACTCCCCACTATAAAGATGCTGAATGTACCAATCCAGACGTCCCTGCCAGCGCAGTACACCATTCACCACTTCGGTAATAAAACGTCTGTCCACTTCTTCAAAATTCTTTAATTCATTTTCCAGTAGCTTGTCCGAATAGGCCTGGCGGGTTTCAACTTTGGTGAGAATTTCTACAATTTTACTACGCACGTGAATCTGAGAGCGATATGTTTCCTTGCCTTCTTCGGGATTTTTTATTTCTCTTTCGATCATCTACTCCACTCATCCGTTTTTCGGATATCAAATATACACTTTTGAAATCGGTGATACAAATTATTCCTGAATTGTTACTCAGGGGTATTAAAAAAGCTCCTCTTACATGTTTTAGTAAAAGGAGCCTGGTAAGGGGGAGAAAACACAGTTACCCGTTCTGCTAATAAAATGGATGAATATTTTAATTTTCAGGCAATAATTTCAGCAACCTGTCATTCAGAGTTTTGCTTTAGCAAAACGAAGAATCTCTCTCCGCAAAGAGGGAGATTCCCTGCACAAGCAGGACGAAGGTTCTCCGCGTCCTGCGATAGCAGTGCGTAGTAATTTAATTTACTTTTTTATTAATATTTTTACACACCGGATAAAGATTGTATCTACAATTCGGTAAAACTGTTCATGGTTCGTTTCAACATTCGCTGGAAAAGAATCTTTTCCGCTTGCAGAAGCTGTTGAGGATTGTTAATTCCGTGGGTTTCTTCCACATTGGGTGCCAGTACGGGAACAACTTTCTTTCCCTCTTCCACCCAGATTTTTACCACATCGGGTAAATAGTACTCTCCCTGACTGTTGTCGTTGGAAACACGGGGAAGCGTTTCGAACAACGGACGGCTTTTGAAAATATATATTCCCACGTTGATTTCTTTAATTTTGCGGATTTCCTCGTCGGCGTCTTTATGCTCTACAATTTTCCGGACATACCCTTTTTCGTCCCGGACGATGCGTCCGTAGCCGGTGGGATCGTCCATTTTCGCGGTGAGTAAAGTAGCGTACGGTTGTTCCTCCTGATGAATTTTCATTAGTCGGTGCAGGGTATCGGTGGTAAGCAAAGGCACATCGCCCGAAAGCACCAGAATATCTCCATCAAAATCTTTGAAAATTTCCCGGGTTTGTAACACCGCATGGCCGGTGCCCAACTGCTCTTCCTGTACGGCGTAAAGCACATTGCGATTCTTGGTAGCTTCCATTACCAGCTCTTTTTTGTGCCCCACGACAAGCACAATTTTCTGAGAACCGATTTTCTCAGCCACATCAATAACGTAATGCACCATGGGACGTTCGTTTAAAGGGTGCAATACCTTGGGTAAATCCGATTTCATGCGTTTCCCTTTTCCGGCTGCTAGAATAATCGTTGCCAGCTCCATAATTTTCCTTTCTCGTTTTATGATTTCACGTTGCCTGAGAATCCCTGCTCACGGCTGTGATTCTATTTCCTTAATTGCTCATTTCCTCTACTCTGAGGGCTAATTGTTGGGATACGTTCCCGATACCCTCTTTTTCGATAAAAATCGGTTCAAATTTGAGAAAAAGATAAGGGGATGGATTGACAAAAATCAAATATTTTGTAAGTGATTTGCCAGCAGGAAATTAAAAAAGCCCCCGAAGTGGGGGCTTTTAAAATAGTCGTGAAAACCTCTAAGGCATTAATACATGCCGCCACCCGGAGGCATGCTCGGTTCGTTTTTCTCTTCTTCCGGAATTTCTGCCACCACCGCTTCGGTCATCAACAGTAGTCCAGCCACAGAGGCGGCATTTTCCAGCGCCGTGCGGGAGACTTTGGTGGGATCGATAATACCAGCTTTAATCATATCATCTTCGTATTTCTCTGCTGCGGCATTGAATCCGAAGTTTCCTTTGCCTTCTTTCACCTTTTCCACCACCACAGAACCTTCCAGACCGGCATTATTCACGATTTGACGAATGGGTTCTTCCAGAGCACGGCGGACAATATTCACACCAATCTGTTTGTCGCCGTCGAATTTAAGCTTATCCAGTGCCGGAAGAGCCCGCAGGTAAGCAACGCCACCACCCGGTACAATTCCTTCTTCCACAGCCGCTCGGGTGGCATGGAGGGCATCCTCTACCCGGGCTTTCTTTTCCTTCATTTCCACTTCGGTGGCAGCACCAATTTTAATTACCGCTACACCACCAGCCAATTTGGCCAACCGTTCCTGCAATTTTTCCCGATCGTAATCGGAAGTGGTCACTTCAATCTGCTTCTTAATCTGAGCAATCCGGCCTTTGATATCCTCGGTTTTACCGGCACCTTCCACAATGGTGGTATTTTCCTTATCCACCACCACCCGTTTCGCCTGACCCAGATCGCTCAGCACGGCATTTTCCAGCTTGAAACCGGTTTCTTCGCTAATCACTCGACCACCGGTCAGGATGGCAATATCTTCCAGCATCGCTTTGCGCCGATCACCAAATCCCGGAGCCTTCACGGCACAGACCTTCAGCGTACCGCGGATTTTGTTCACTACCAGTGTCGCCAGAGCTTCACCTTCCACATCTTCCGCAATAATCAACAAGGGTTTGCCGGTTTGCGCTACTTTCTCCAGAATGGGAAGCAGATCTTTCATATTGGAGATTTTCTTATCATGAATCAGAATCAGCGCATCTTCCAGCACGGCTTCCATGTTCTCGGGATCGGTAACAAAATAAGGAGAGAGGTAACCGCGATCGAACTGCATTCCTTCCACTACATCCAGAGTAGTTTCGGTGGATTTCGCTTCTTCCACCGTGATTACACCTTCGTTACCCACTTTTTCCATGGCGTCGGCCAACAATTCGCCAATCATCATATCGTTGTTGGCAGAAATTGCACCGACCTGGGCAATTTCGGTTTTACTTTCCACGGGACGGCTGATCTTTTTCAGCTCTTCCACCACAGCTTTGGTTGCTTCGTCGATACCACGTTTAATTTCCGTGGCATTAGCACCAGCCGTCACATTTTTCAGCCCTTCGTTGAAAATGGCCTGTGCCAGTACCGTCGCCGTGGTGGTTCCGTCACCGGCATCATCACTGGTTTTGGAGGCCACTTCTTTCACCATCTGAGCGCCCATATTTTCGATGGGATCTTCCAGCTCAATCTCCTTGGCCACAGTTACACCGTCCTTGGTCACTGTCGGAGCACCAAACTTCTTCTCAATAACCACATTACGACCCTTTGGACCCAGGGTCACCTTTACCGCTTCGGCTAACTGGTCGACGCCTTTTTTCAGCTTCGCGCGCGCATCCACGCTGTATTCAA
>JALXCH010000291.1 GCA_026991005.1 Calditrichia bacterium
CATTCATATCTTCTCCGGCTCCCACCCCCAGCAGCCCCAGCGCGATTCCCTGCACGCGATTCATTGCCCCTACTCCAATGCCGCCAATTGCCACCCCCTCCAGATTACCTCCGCTACCCACTCCCACCAAGCCCAGGGCAATTCCGCGGACCAGGGTATCGGCGCCTACTCCGATTCCGCCCAGAGCCACACCACGTACTTCGCCAGTGGAGCCCACACCAATTCCCCCCACAGAAATTCCCGCCACCTGCCCGTGTCCGGCAACCCCCAGCAATCCTGCCTGGATGCCCCGCAGTACACCGGCTTCCGGGCCGTAAATTCCCAGAGAAATTCCCCGCACCACCGCTTTCGCATTTTCCCGAGCACGCCAGAAGGTCAGATTGATTCCGGTTACCCGCACCACATTTCGATCGCTAAAATTGATACGCAAGCCGGTAAACTCCCGGGAATTCCCGATGCTGATCCCAAAATTAGAGCGCGGAAAATCCAGACTACCCGCCTGCAACCGGATTCCCGGAATTAGCAGAAAAACGCCCAATACCAGCAAAAATACGATGTGGATGAATCGTACCACTGCTCTATCCCACCAGAATGTAGAATTAAGTCTTCCGTTACACAAAAGGAAATACGGTATTTTGAAAAAGGTTTAAAACGTTGAGAAAGCTTTCCCCAATGGTGCTCAGGGATGAGGAATTAAAAACCTGCCCTCTGGATAGGTAAATTTCCTGCTTTTCAGAATGAAATGCAACGTCAATTTACATGTGGTTTATAAAATTACCTTAATCTAAATCGAAACATTTGTTATTTTAAAATTTTTCAAAACGATATGAATTTATTAGAAACAGCTCTCGCACACAATGAGTTAAAAATATTTTTCAATCCCCGTCCCGGAGGGACGGATTGCCCGTAACTCACAGATTTGATTTGTGGGAATGGAATGCCCCTACATTTACACGTCCCGAAGGGACAGAATGAGATTTGCTACAACAAATACAAATGTCCCGGGAAAATCCGTTGTTAATTGTCCCTTCGGGACAAAAAATTTTTTTATTGTTTCCAATTTACCCATATTTGAAAATATCCGATAGGATCCCCTTGGGATGGGCTATCCGACAGGATGCTGTGCATTTGCATCCCATCGCTTCGCGATGGGTGAAAATTTTTTTTAATAACGTTCCTGCAATCCAATTGATCGATAAATTACAAATACATTCCCGAAACACAATCCCCGTCTCGTAGTGACGGATTGCCACCAATTCACAAATTCGATTTTAGGAAAAATGCTCCGCGATGAGTGAACAAATTTTTCAAGAAATGTCCCGATGGGTAAATTGCGCCAATAAGACTTATGTACATCCCAATACCACATAGACCCGTCCCGAAGGGACGGAATGCATCTAGCCCACAAATTCGAGAGGCTGTGTGAAAATGCATTGTCGATGGAATATTTATTCATTGTCATTCAAAGTAAAATATAGCCCCGAGCTTCCAGCTCGGGGAAATTAAGGTCCAAACTACAAATTGGGCTTTAGCCCAATTTTAGGCTAAAGCCTGATTTTAGGAGAAAGATTAAATAATCCACGAGCTGAAGCTCGTGGCTATATTAAAAACAGTGCAAATTAATATTATTTAATGATTTTCCTTGAATTTTAGGGTTTGTGAAAATGCAAAGATACAAAAATATTCCTTTGTTGTTGACTTAATGATGGAGTCATAGAGTTCGTAGAAAAATACTAAATTCAGTAAGAAATAAAAATGATTCTACGTCCTTTGCTGCCACAGTTTTACATAAATATGGTAAATTGCAATATGCATGTTATTGATTAAATATTCTTCTGATTTTCATTTTCACACAGACTCTTCGATTTGTGGGAATGGAATGCCCAACCCCACATTTATTCGTCCCGAAGGGACAGAATGAGATTTGATAAACCGGAACACCAAACGATTTTGTTAAAGGAAATTCACAGGCAGGTTCATTTAAACCGGAGAAAAAACTTTGGCGAAATTCACCGCTTTTTTGCAATTTCCGAATCACACAAATTGGATTCCACTGCCGGGGAAGGGAATTAACCAAATCGGGGTTCCTGAATGTCCAGAAACCCCGACAATTTTTTCCTGAGATTATTCCAGAACAATGGGGCGGGCACGCGCCGGGATGATTTTTCCGATAATGCTGGCCTGTTCATCGCCCGTCTCACGCAAATGGGCAACGCACGCCTCCGCTTCCGATTCCGGTAAGGTAATCAGCAATCCTCCGGAGGTCTGGGGATCAAACAGTTCGTTTAGCAGATGGGGATTCATGTTTTCAGGTACTTCCACAAAATCTTTCAGAAACTCACGGTTCTCCTTTAATCCCGCGGGAATTTGCTTCTTTTCGGCAAAGGTCAACACTTCGGGAAGCAAAGGAATACTCTTCGTATCCAGCAGCGCGGTGGTTCCGCTACCCACCATCATTTCGTACAAATGCCCCAGCAAACCAAATCCCGTCACATCCGTACAGGCGGTAACTCCGTGCTCTCGCATCACTTCCGAAGCCGATTTGTTGAGGCGCTTCATGACGTTGGTTACTATCTTCAGTAAATTCTCGGGCAGGAGTTCGTTCTTCAGCGCGGTAGTCAGGATGCCCGTTCCCAGAGGTTTGGTTAGAATGAGAGCGTCCCCTGGCCGGGCCGTGTTATTGCGAATAATCTTATCGGGATGGGAAATAGCCGTTACCGCCAGCCCGTATTTAACCTCGGGATCTTTCACGGAATGACCGCCCAGGATTGCCACTCCGGCTTCCCGGGCTTTATCCCAGCCTCCTTTAATAATGTAGGCCAGATTGATTTTATCCAGCGTGGTGATGGGAAAACCTACTACATTGAGCGCCGTTAACGGCGTGGCACCCATGGCGTAAATGTCGCTTAAGGAATTAACCACCGCAATCTGCCCGTAATCGTAGGGATCGTCCACCACCGGTGTGAAAAAGTCGATGGTTTGAATTATGGCCAGATCATCGCTCAGACGGTACACTCCGGCATCATCATGGGTTTCGATGCCCACCAGCAGTCGGGGATCATCCACTCCCGGAATCTCGCTTAAAATATCCTGCAGGTCACCCGGACCGATTTTCGATGCTCAACCAGCGCAGGTAACCAGGTGGGTCAGTTTAAACAGTTCTTCCCGTGTCATCTTTTCCTCAAATTTTCCTTCTCCGTTCGCTCAAGTAGAAATAAAGTAACATTTCCTCACAATTAATTCAATCCCGGAAAAATTTTCCCGCCCCGGTATGCCGGAGGTAACCATTTTGCAGCGAGAGAAGATGTTCTCCGGACTGGCTATCCGATTCCCATCCTGTTACCGGAGTAAAGCGTTCCACAAAGGTGCGGGAATTGGCTCGCCAGGGGTAATAGGGACCGGGATAGGGACGTCCCACCCAAACTCCCCCGTAGCCCGGAGGATAGGGGCCTCCAATCCAGGGACCCGGAACGGCTACCCCCACTCCCACACTTACGTGGGCGGGCCCGGCACAACCGGACCATTGGAATAATGCGATGAGTGCTACCAGAAAAATACCCCATTTAAAGACAAATTTCATTTTTCTTTCTCCTATTCATTTGTGATTGGACATGGATTTACAAGAGCCAGATTTGCAAAGCCACCACGGCTCCTGTGGGATCGGCAATGAGCGCCACTTTCCCCTGCCGCACCTCGGAATGCGGTGCCAGATAAATTTTGCCCCCCAGCTTTTCCACCTTTTCCATGAGGGATTGTAAATCGCTCACCTTAATATAGGGCAACCAGTTGGGTTTTACCCCCTGCCAGGGGACATGGGTTATTCCGGCGCGGGGTTTCCCATCTTTTTTAAGCACATAGTATTGAAAACTGGTGTCTGCAATCTGAGGATTGTTAAGAGGTTCCGCCGTGTACCCCACCAGCCGGGTGTAGAATTCCACCCCTAAAGTGACGTTTTCGGTGAGGTTTTCTTCCCAGAGCCATTCGAAATCGCGGATTTCCCGGTCAGGTGGATCTCCGGCGGTGGTATGCAACAGTGCCAGCAGTGCTCCCTGGGAATCGCGCACAATGGCAAAACGTCCCCGTTGGGGAATATCCTGCGGTTTACGCAAAACAGTGCCGCCCATTTCCTGCACCAGTGCCAGAGCACTATCCACATCCGGTACGGAAAGGTAGCTCATCCATTGGGCTCGATAATGTTTTTTCTTGATTTCCTCAACATACACAATTCCGCCAATGGGTACACCATTCTGGATGATGGTGAGATAGTTCCCCCGGTTGCTTTCCCGGAATTGCCAGCCGAAGAGCTCTCCGTAAAATTTCCGGGTGGCGTTTACGTCGTAAGTTAGCAAATCCCGCCACACGAATTTCCCATATAGATACTCGCCACTGGGCAGGGCGGTTACCGGAGGCAGAGTGAATCGGGAAGAAGAACACCCTGCCAGCAGTAAAAAAATCACCAATCCCATTACCAGAATGAAGCCAGTGAGTAATCGATGTGTTGAATGAGATCTCATGCTTTCTCCTCTATTAAAATTTCGCGGCAATCGAGCATCAAATGAGTCGCTCCACAATTTCCTCCTTCCAACCCCGGAAAACGCTTTTACCTTCACTTTCCTGAAAAAGGGAACTTTCCGAATCCGGATTCAAACGAAGATATTTCCCCGTTGGGTTGTCGCTAAAATAGAACATTTTTTGGGTACACGCAACCGGGAAGCAATAACCCGGTCTTTTTCAACGGGAAATTTCATCCATTTGTTTCGTAAAACACAATGGTAATTAATAAGGGGGCGCGCCATGAAAAGTCGTAACCAGATTTTGCTTACCATAATTTTAGCTATTCTTTTCCTGTTTATCTGGGATATTCGCGGGTCGTTCGCCAATCCTTTCTTGCAGGATACAACCAAAACAGACACAACCCAGCAGGTAAAGCCCAATTATTACAAGGGTGTGGACGTAAAGATTGTGTACACCTTCGAAAACGAAAAACCCACCTGGTACCGGAATGTGTGCTGTCAGCTAATTAAAGAAAAAGGTGAAGTGAAAGAAATCAAAGTGTTTCTGAAAACCTGCACGGAAGAGATTCGAGTGATTAAAGGGTTTGTGAAATTTGAAGTGCGGGATCACAATACACACAAAATCATTGCCCAGGGGCCGTAAAAATATCATTTATGCTGTTACTTTTTTGGGATTTGAAGGAGGGGGTTCTTTCCTGACCTGATTAAATTGTTGCTTTTCATTCGTGCATATTCGTGTGATTCGTGGTTGCAAAATTCAAAATTCTCAATTTTTTCTGTCGTCCTTACAGGACTTAAAATGGTGGGTGTGGGATTTCCTTTCCCATGGCTGAAGGCCATGGGCTAACATCTGTCGGCCACTCCGTGGCCTCTCACCCAGCCAACCGATAGTTTTTTAAATCCAGAGATTTTATTACGACCACTCGGAGTATCTGATCAAAAATATCTTTTCTAATGATTGACCAAATCCCAAATGTCATGTAATTAAAAAACCGCAATGTTCGCGAAGAAGGCACAAAGTGCGCAAAGAAATTTTTATTTCCATATTCCTAAAAAAAATAACAAGTATTAAACCCTAAATTTCAAATGAAAAGATAAATTCTTACATGACCTAATTTTTTTATTTTTCATTCGTGTCTATTCGTGTAATTCGTGGTTAAGTTTCTCATGATTCCGAAGCGGGATTGTTTACGGAGATGTGGATGACCGAAGCGGGTTATGTCGCCCGACTCTCCGGAGCCGGTTACATTTTTGGTGGGGATGAATGCTGCTTCGCAGCATAACGCCTCGGGAGAGGCGTGCTACAAAGGTGCAAATTCCAATTAACAAATCCCGAATGTTATTTAATTGAAAAACCGCAATGTACGCAAAGAAGGCGCAAAGTGCGCAAAGAAATTTTAAATACCAAATTCCTAAAAAACAAGTATTAAACCCCAAATTTCAAATAAATAGATAAATTTTTACATGACCTAATTTTTTTTATTTTTCATTCGTGTTTATTCGTGTGATTCGT
>JALXCH010000292.1 GCA_026991005.1 Calditrichia bacterium
GTTCCCACGTTTCGTCCGGATCTGGAACGGGTGGCCGATCTGGCGGAAGAAGTGGCTCGCCTGTATGGATTGGACAATATTCCCGCCCGGCAAAGCACGGTGATTAACTATCGTATCCCCCGAAACGAACTGGATCGGTTTGCCGATGAGTTGCGGGATATTTTGACCGGGATGGGAATACAGGAAGTGATTACGAATAGTATGATTAACCGGGAAGTCTGGGAAAAGTTAACAGGAAAACCCATTTACCCCATTCTCAATCCCATCTCCCGGGATATGGACGGTATGCGCAACTCACTTATTCCCAGTTTGGCCCAGGTGATTCGTCATAATCGGAACCGGCAAATTAAAGATCTGCGCATTTTCGAGATTAACCGGACTTTTCATCCTGGTAAATCGCTGGATGAACAGCCGGAAGAGGTGTTGCGATTGGCGATTGCCCTTACCGGTAAACGAGATGGAGATATCTGGTACTCTTCTCATCAAAATGTGGATTTTTATGACATCAAAGGAATTGCGGAAGCATTATTCCACAAAATTTCTCTTGACAACTATCAATTAATTTATTATTCTGATTCTGTGCTGGTTACACCGGCATTACAGGCTGTTACGGGGAACGAGGAAGTTGGGGTAATAGGAGAGTTAAGTCACGAAATTACATCGTTTTTCGAGATTGAAGATAACGTTTATGTTGCCGAATTCTCGGTAACTAAATTGCTGGAAAATCGGCGTACCGATAAAAAATACCATCCCATCCCTCGTTTCCCTTACATCGATCGCGATCTGGCGCTGGTAGTGGATCAGGAGCTGGAAGCTGGTAAACTCATTGAGTTGATTCGACAAAAAGGCGGAAAGTTACTTTCGCGGGTAGAGATTTTTGATATTTACCGGGGGAAACAGATTCCGGCAGACAAGAAGAGTGTGGCTCTCCGGCTGATATTTCAATCGCCGGAACGAACGCTGAAAGAAGAGGAAGTGAATACGGCTATGAATAAAATCCTTAAGGCAGTGCAGGAAACTTTCCAGGCAAAATTGCGAGAATAGCCGTGAACGGGGAGGCGAAAAAAGAGTTAAGTAGTTTTTACCGGTTGCTGGAGGCAATCAAAAATCTGATTGTTTTTAATCAAAAACTTTTAGAACTTAACCATAAATTAAAACAGGAGAACAAAGAGTTAGAGTTTAAATTGATGTCTTTATCGGCTCAAAAAGCAGCCGATCCCAATTCCGAACTGGAACGGGAACTCAAAAAACTAAAACAAGAGAATAAAAGACTAAAGGAGAGAGAAAAGCGGATTAAGACCAAAATAGAACGCCTGGCAGTCAAGCTGGATCAGGTAGAATTTTAATCTTGCCAATTTAAATAGAGAAGAAAACTGTGTATTAGCATGGAGAAAAAAACTGTTCGAGTAAACATTTGGGGGATTGAATACGGATTAAAATCGGATGCAGATCCCCAGTACATTCAGGAATTAGCAGCTTATGTCGATCAGAAGATGCGCAAGTTGAGTGGCAATACCGCGGTGAAATCTCAGTTAAAGATAGCTGTACTGGCTGCATTAAATATTGCCGATGAATTATTTCGATTGAAACAAAAACATGAAAATTTAATTAAAGAGATAGAACAAACGAGTGATGAGTTAACGGAGAATCTGGAGAATTATTTAGACCAGTACACAAGTTTGTTAAAATAACCCCGAGCCGTTGTGGGTGTTGAATTTGGCAAGAACCAACACCATTAAAAAGGGAGCTTGACTCTAGGCGTCTAGTGCAGGCCTCCGGTCACGGAGGAGCACGAACCGCATAGGCAGGCACCCACCGTGCAAGTCACGGTTCTTACCAAATCTCATCCCGCGGTTCGGGGTTTTTTATATCGTATCGAATGTAGAATGTTTAAAAGGTTTTCCCGGAAAGTCTCCGGGTTGTATTAAGCATAAACAAACAGGTCAGTGAAAGGTGGGATTAACTCATTTTTAAACCCGTGGCAGAGGTCGAGGACGACATTTGCATGGAGGTGATGTATTCATGGATGTGATTCTTGGATTGGTTGCTGGAATTCTGATTGGGTCGATCGCTCTGTTTTTTATTTTAAAGTTTAGCGGTGGAAAGAAAATCCTCAATGCTCAGGAAGAAGCTAATCGCATACTGGAAAATGCAAAGAACGAAGCAGAAGCTCTGAAACGCGAAAAGTTAATTGAGGCTGAAGAGGAAATTCTGGAATCCCGACAACGTATGGAGAAGGAGCTGGAATCCAGGCGTCAACAGCTTGTTCGCAAAGAGCAGGAACTGGATCACCGCGAATTGGAGGTCGATCGCAAATCTGAATTCGTAGAAAAGAAGGAAAAAGAAGTTCGGGCGTTATCGCGTCAGTTCAAAGAAAAAGAAGAGTATATTCAGAAGAAGACGGAGGAATTAAACCAGTTAATTACCGAGCAGGTGCAGAGACTGGAAGAAATTTCCGGATTAACCCGGGAAGAAGCGCGCCAGTTGCTTATTCAGGATATGGAAGAGGAAGCTCGGGAAGAAGGAAAGAAGCTCCAGACCATCATTCTGGAACAGGCCAAGCTGGAAGCCAATCGGAAGGCACTGGAGATTGTGGTGACAGCTATCCAGCAGGCAGCCGCCGAGCAATCCACGGAATCCACCGTCTCGGTGGTGCATTTACCCAATGACGATATGAAAGGACGTATTATTGGCCGGGAGGGACGCAATATCCGGGCTTTCGAGATGGCCACCGGAGTGGATGTGATTATCGATGACACCCCGGAGATTGTGATTCTCTCTTCCTACAATAGTTATCGGCGCGAGGTGGCCCGCATCGCTATGGAACGTCTTATTCAGGATGGGCGCATTCATCCTGCCCGCATTGAGGAAGTGGTGCAAAAAGCGGAAGAAGAGCTTTCCCAATCCTTCCGGGAAATTGGTGAACAGGCAATGCTGGAAGCGGGCGTTCATGGGTTGCCTACCGAGGTTATTGAGCTGTTGGGGAAGTTGAAGTATTTAACCTCTTACGGCCAGAATGTATTGAACCACAGTCTGGAGGTTGCGCATCTTTGTGGAATTATGGCAGCGGAACTGGGTCTGGATCCCCAGATTGCCAAACGAGCGGGTCTGTTGCACGACATTGGGAAGGCGATCGAGCGTCCTACAACTGCCAGCCACACGCAACTGGGTGCGGATTTGTTGAAGAAGTTTAACGAAAATCCGCTGGTAATCAATGCGGTGGAGGCGCATCACAACGAAGAAGCGGCTATTTCTCCTTACACCATTCTGGTGGCGGCTGCCGATGCCATTTCTGGGAGTCGTCCTGGTGCCCGCCGGGAATCGCTGGAAAGCTTCATCAAACGGATGGAAAATCTGGAGAATATCGCCAAATTGTTCGAAGGAGTGGAGAAAGCACATGCGATTCAGGCGGGTCGGGAAGTGCGGGTGATTGTGGATTGTGCCAAAGTGGATGACAACCGGGCACGGGAGCTGGCACGCGAGATCGCTAAAAAGATTCAGGAAAAAACGGAATTCCCCGGGCAGATTAAAGTGACTGTAATCCGGGAATACCGGGCGTACGATTACGCCACATAATTCCGGAAAGTGAGCGGTGTCGTTCCCTCGCAACGGAATGCTGAGATAGGAAAGGAAACAACGGGCAGTTTATGAATATTTTATTTATTGCGGATATTGTCGGCGAAGATGCCATCGAATTTATTCTGGATATTTTACCCCGTATTCGGAATCGCTACGAAATTGATTTTGTGATTGCCAATGCCGAAAATGCGGACAAGGGAAAAGGAATTATTCCCCGGCAGGTGGAAAAGCTGAAAAACGGGGGTGTTCACTGCCTTACTTCCGGAAACCATATCTGGGAACCACGAAAAAAGGACGTTTTAATTAAATATGCGGGATATTTACTGCGCCCCCTGAACTATCCCGAGGGAAATATTGGGGTCGGTTCCACCATTGTGCAGGCTCCCAATGGAAAAAAAGTGGCGGTGCTGAACGTCCAGGGCCGCAGTTTTATGTATCCCATTAATTGTCCCTTTACCACAGCGCAGAAGGAAATCCGCCGCCTGCGTTCGGAGACCAATATCATTATTGTCGATTTCCATGCCGAAGCCACGGCAGAGAAGCAGGCTATGGGCTGGCATCTGGACGGTAAGGTAAGTGCGGTGATTGGTACCCATACCCATGTGCAAACAGCGGATGAGCGCATCCTTCCTCGCGGTACGGCTTATATTACGGATGCAGGGATGTGCGGACCGTTTGATTCGGTCATTGGAATGGATATTCGCAAAGCAGTGGATCGATTCATCCTGCAAACCCATATTTATTATGCCATTGCTAAAGAGAACATTCGCTTTAACGGAGTAGTGGTGCAAATAGATGAAACCAGTGGAAAAGCTTCCGGAATTTTTCGGTTAAATTTCGATAAAAAGGAATTCTCGGCAGATGACGAAAATTATTGACGGGAAAGCCATTGCTGCCCGGATTCGGCAGGAAATTCGGGAAGAGATTGAAGCGCTGAGAACGGAGGATTCGGTTCCGGGGCTGGCGGTCGTTTTGGTGGGGAAAGATCCTGCCTCCCAGATGTATGTGCGAATGAAAACGCGAGCTTGCCAGGAAGTGGGTATTCGAACGGAAACCCGGCGTCTTCCCGAACAGGCCTCCCAGCAGGAGTTGCTTCGGGTAATCGATGATTTAAATCGGGATTCCCGTTATCATGGAATACTGGTGCAACTTCCGCTCCCTGCTCACATTAACACCCTCACGGTACTGGAGGCAGTAGCTCCGCAAAAGGATGTGGATTGTTTTCATCCCTTCAATGTGGGACGTTTAATGATTGGTGAACCGATATTTCAGCCTGCAACTCCGGCGGGGATTCTGGAATTGTTGCGCCGCTCGGATATCGATCCTGCCGGAAAGCATGTAGTGGTACTGGGACGCAGTAACATTGTGGGAAAACCCGTCGCCATGATGCTGGCGCAGAAAAAAACCGGTGCTAACGCCATAGTGACCCTGGTGCATTCCGCCGCAAAAGATGTTGCTCCGTTTACCCGCCAGGCGGATATCCTTATTGCAGCGGTGGGACGGGCAGAATTTGTAAAGGCCGATATGGTTAAAGAGGGAGCGGTGGTTATTGATGTTGGTGTAAATTCGGTACCTGCGGATAACGAAAAGGGATATCGGCTGGTGGGAGATGTGGCGTTTGAAGAAGTATCCCAAAAAGCAGCCGCTATTACTCCGGTTCCGGGTGGAGTGGGACCAATGACCATTGCCATGTTGCTGAGGAACACTCTGTTTGCCTGGAAACGGGTAAAGCAGTTTTCTTAATTAATTGAGAAACAAGGAGTTAAAATTACGAAATCCACCACCAGCAAAGGTAAATGGGGAGAGGAGGTTGCCCGTCGCTATCTGGAACGTGAGGGCTATGAAATTTTATTTACCAACTGGCGTGCTGAACGTGGAGATATTGATATCATTGCCAGCAAAGAAGGCACTCTGGTTTTTGTGGAAGTGAAATCGGGCTCTTCGGAAAAATACGGCCCACCGGAACTGCGAATTACCGCTTCCAAGAAACGGCAATTGTACAAACTGGCGACGATCTTTCTTTCCCGGTACGAAAATATTATTAATCTTGTCAGCAGCGTAAGGTTCGATGCCATTATTGTCGATGGCACCCGAAATAACTATCAAATTCGTCATTATCCTGGCGGTATTCGTCTGGACTAAAGAAAGAGCATCTAATATTTTATGGAATTTTGACGACCCCGGAAGAACCCCACAAAAAAATCCACGGATTTAATTGAAAAATTCCCGCTTTTTTATTAAACTCTATCCGTAGTGCTAAAAACGGTTTCAATGTTTTTATTTATTTAGTAAGCAATTACAATCACCTGTCATTCTGAGCCCTCCGCAAGGAGGGCGCTGGAGTTTGGCTATTTACAGTGTATGTATATTAATTATCTTGACATTACATAAAATTTATCGTATCTTCCGATTAAACATATAAATTGGAGGATACCATGCCAAAAGAA
>JALXCH010000293.1 GCA_026991005.1 Calditrichia bacterium
TCTGGTTTCTGCTCAATTTGATATTATTTCACTGGAACCCGCAATCCGTGGGATTCCTCCTGCTTTCCGGTTTAACCGGAATAATTGCCCTGAGTTTTGTGTTGTTTCCCGCGGGATTTCGCCGGATATATGCCGGATGGATGTGGTTTACCGGCTGGGTGGGGCGAATCAATACCATGGTGATATTGGGAATATTGTTTTATCTGATTCTTACTCCGTTAAGCGGAGTTTTGCGCCTTATGGGGAAGGACTTGCTGAATATTCGAAGATTCCCCGGAACGGGGAGTAACTGGAAAAATCGGGAACCCCGAGAAACCCGCCCGGAAGATTACGAACGGATATTTTAGTTTTATGGAAGGGATGAATCCCTGTCTCTCCCATTCTTTCTGATTCATTCAAAATTGTTCCGCCGGATAAAATTGTTCCCGGTAATCATGGGCTAACAGCTACCGGTTGAGCTGGGAAAATTCAATGGTGTGTGTACCAAATGGGGAGTCATCAGGTAAAAAGAGCGCTTGTTGGTGCTTTAATGACCCAAAAATAAAGTCACCAATTAATCAGCATAGCGGGGAAATTTCAAGAGGTTACCAGAAAGAAAATAATATCCATGACATTCGTGCCGGTTGGCCCTGTAAAGAGTAATCCATTGGTTTGTTGCAGAAAATGATACGCATCGTTGTTTTCCAGGAATTTTTCCGGAGAGAGGTTGCGTTCTTCCACGGTTTGCCACATTTCCGGATAGATGATGCCGCCTGCGGCATCGGTGGGGCCGTCGGTTCCATCGGTTCCTACGCTAACCAGAACATAGGGCGCCTGGAGATGTTTTAGTTCCAGAAGTGCCGCCAGCGCCAGTTCCTGATTTCGCCCTCCTTTTCCGTGCCCTCGCAGAGTGACAGTTGTTTCGCCGCCCAGTAAAACAGCAGCCGGTTGGGAAAGAGGAACATTGAAGCGGGCAATTTCTTTTAGTATAGCACTAACCACCCGCGCCACTTCTCTTGCTTCGCCCTGAACCTGGCTGGTTAGTACCAGAGTTCGAAATCCGTGCTGTTGCAACGTCTTTTCGGCAGCCTGCAGCGCTTCGCGATTGTTTCCCAGAATAATGTTGTGTACCCGCCGGAAAATCGGATCACCCGGTTTTAGCGTCTCCGGGTGTTCCCCTTTTAATCCCTCCTGTAAATATTCCTTTACCGAAATGGGAAGTCGATGGGTCAAGTGGTATTTTTCAATGACTTGCCAGGCATCGGCGAATGTGGTGGGATCGGGGGCGGTAGGGCCGGAGGCAATGGCTTCCAGGGGATCGCCGATGACATCGGAAAGGATGAGGCTAACACATTGAGCCGGTGCAATTGCGCGTGCTAATTGTCCCCCCTTTACCTGGGAGAGATGTTTGCGAATGATATTGATCTCTTCAATATTGGCTCCGCAGGCTAACAGTAACTGAAAAGTCTCCTGCAAATCGTGCAAAGAAATTCCGGTGGGAAGTTGTTCCAGCAAAGCCGAACCACCCCCTGAAATCAAACAAATAACCAGGTCGTGTTCCGTTGCTTTCCGGGCAATGCGCAATATTTCGGAAGTGGCTTCTAACCCGTTTTCGTCCAGAACCGGATGCCCCGCTTCGCGAATACGAATCCGCTGGCAGGGAACGGAGTGCTGGTACTTAACCACCACCACACCTTCC
>JALXCH010000294.1 GCA_026991005.1 Calditrichia bacterium
CAGTGCTGGCAGAAAAGAAACCGTTTACGATTGAGGATTTGTATCATATTAAAAGCGTCAGCGATCCGCAATACTCCCCGGATGGAAAACAAATCGCTTTTACGGTGACCACCTTCAATCTAAAAGAGGGGAAGCGCAACTCGGAAATTTACATCATGGATGCGGACGGAAAAAATCTGCGCAAATTAACCGAAAACGAAGCGGCCGATTTTCACCCCCGCTGGTCGCCGGATGGGAAGAAACTGCTGTTTGTCTCTACCCGGAAAAACGGGGCGCAGGCGTGGGTGCTTCCCCTGACGGGCGGTGAACCCCGGCAAAAAACCGATTTCTACATGGGAGTAACAAACCCGGAATGGTCTCCCGATGGCAAGCACATTGCCTTTTCCTCCATGGTGTTTGTGGATTGTGAACAGGACAGCGACTGCAATGCCTGCAATAAAAAACTGGACGAATCCATGAAAAACGGGCCCCTGCAAGCTCACATGGCAGACCGGCTTCTGTACCGCCACTGGACCTTCTGGAAAGATGGCAAGCGTACCCACACCTTTTTATTCGACTGTAAAGAAAAATCCTATCTGGATTTAACCCCCGGAGATTACGATGCGCCTTCCTTCTCGCTGGGGGGTGCCACGGGATTTGCCTTTTCGCCGGATGGAAAAGAGCTGTGCTATGTGTCCAATCACGATCCCAATGAGTGGGAAACGACGAACAAGGATCTGTGGATTGTACCCACTACGGGTGGTACGGCGGTAAATATTACGGACGAGAACGAAGCATACGATGGGGATCCCCAATACTCTCCCGATGGCCGCTACATTGCCTACCGCATGCAAACCATTCCCACTTACGAAGCAGACCGTTTTCGGCTGGTGATTTACGACCGCCAGACCCGGAAAAAAACGGTGCTCACGGAAGATTTCGACAACTGGGTGGATGATTTCCAGTGGGCACCGGATTCCCGCAGCATCTATTTTACGGCTGATGTAAAAGGGCACCGGCCGCTGTACAACGTGGATATTCGGAGCAAAAAAATTCGGCTGGTGATTGATGCCAAAACCATCGACTGGTTTCAGGTTTCCCCGGACGGCAAGTGGATTGCCATTGCCCGTCGCTCTGTGGGCGAACCGCGAGAAATCTGGCGCTGCACCACCAAAGGCAAAAAGCTAGAGCGCCTCACGTTCTTCAACAAAGAGATTGAGGATTCGGTGGATATTCGTCCCGCAGAAGAGATGTGGATTCCTTCACCGACCGGCAAAAAAATTCACACCTTCATCGTAAAGCCACACAATTTCGATCCCGGTAAAAAGTATCCGTTAATTCTGAACGTTCATGGTGGTCCCCAGAGCCAGTGGGAAGATGCCTTCCGCGGCGACTGGCAAGTGTACCCCGGGGCGGGTTATATCGTGGCTTTCCCCAATCCCCACGGCTCAACCGGTTACGGACAGGAATTTACCGCGGCTATTTCCAAAGATTGGGGCGGCAAAGTGTATGTGGATGTTATGGCAGTGGCTGATTCCCTAGCTAAATTACCTTACGTGGACGAAAACCGCATGGGGGCTATGGGCTGGTCGTACGGCGGTTACATGATGATGTGGCTGGAAGGGCACACCACCCGCTTTAAAGCCATTGCTGCCATGATGGGAGTGTACGATCTGCCTGCCATGTACGGCGCCACGGAAGAATTGTGGTTCCCGGAATGGGATCTGGGCGGTACCCCCTGGACTTCCGATCTGTACCAGAAATGGAATCCGGCAAATCCCGAGTTTGTGAAGCGCTTCCAGACGCCGTGCCTGGTCATTACCGGCGAGAAAGACTATCGTGTTCCCTACACGCTTAGTCTGGAATTCTTTACTGCTTTACAGAAACAGGGTGTTCCTTCCCGTCTTATTGTTTTCAAAAACGATGGACACTGGCCCAATTATGTGAAATCCATGCCTTTCTACTATAATGCCCACCTGGATTGGTTCCACAAATATCTGGGCGGCGATCCCGCTCCGTACGATATGGTCAAGATGTGGCGAAATCAGGCATTTGAGGAAGAGAAATAGATAATTCTGCCTTTTCTTCCCGGAAGCTTCAAATAAAAAAGGGGCGCTCGAGTGAGTCGCCCCTTTGTTTTGTGTAGGAGAAGTACCCGGAGACCGCTGTTCTCCCCCTTTCCCACTAAAAGTGGTAGGTCAACCGGGCCACAGTCATGCGCCCAATTTTGGGTGCGCCAATAAATTCGCGATGTACATTATCCAGCGCATTGTATGCCGTGACTTCAGCACGTAATCCCGGTATGTAACGACTTAAATCATATCCTACTCCCAAATCTACTAAAAAGTAACTTTCTACCTCTCCAATGAACACCCCGCTAATCATGGGGAAGCCATCGGAGTAACGCAGGGTTGCGTTCACGGAAAAACCCTGGGGAACTCGATAACCTCCCCCCAATCGGATTTTTAACTTGGGAGCATTGATGGCCAGAGACAAACCGGAACCTTCCTCCTTAAGGTCTTTTTCATCGAACAAATCTTTATTAATAAAGGAAAGACTTCCGAATATGGTAAAGCGGTCGCTCATGTAATATTGAGCAGAAATGTCCAGACCCCAGTACTCCACTTCTCCAAAATTCAACGTAGTAGCAACGGCCTCTCCGGCATGCTCCGGCCCGCTATTCTCCCTGGGTTGCACAATGGCCACCGGATTCTGCGCCAGATTTTCCAGAGAAAGAGAACTATCCGAGTTGGCCACCTGAATAAGCGAGTTTACCAGATTCTGCACATCCTGCTCGGTAAATCCTAAATTCTGTAAATCGCTGTTGTTCATGAAGGCATTGTACAAGGTGGTGCGAAAATCGTTTTCCACATTGGGAACAAACACCATGGGGGTAATAATTTGATTTCCGGCGATGAAGTTTTTACGTTTACTGTAATATAAATCCGCCGAAAGAAGAAGCTTGTTTTGCACATTTCCGCGGTAACCCAATTCAAACGTCTGGTTAGAAGGATGCTCCAGTTTGGGAATATCGGATACATCATTAATAAACTTATATTTTTGATTGAGTCCCTGTGGGAGGCCCAGTTTGCCTCTACTGAATCCTTCTACCGGATGATTGCCGGGGTTGATGGCGTTGAGGATCTGGTTGGTTTCATCCTGAGTGTAGCCCGGTAAGGGCTGACCAGAATTAGCAACATATTGATAGAGCTGCCCGAATACCGGATTTAGATACAGCCCCACCGGCTGGGCAGTGCCCATATTCTGGGGATTCAGGCTATAGGCAACCAGGTCGGTTCCGGCGATGCTGGAATAAGAGGTGTCCCGCAGGAAGTGAAATCCGGAAAAATTCCCCATGGTACGCATGCTCAAGGGACCGAAGCTTCCGCCTTTAAAGGAAATAATATCCATGAACAGATCCAGGGTGGAGAAAGCGGCAAATGTTTTGGTGTACAGAGCGCGAAGCTGATGCCCGGAATACGGCTTCAGCACAATGCCGGCACGCGGAGCCAGATTGAACTTTTCGTACACGTTATCATAATCCATTCGGAGCGCCGCGGTCACATCCAGTTTGGGCAGCACCGAAACAGCCCCCTGGGCGTAGCCTCCCAGAATGTACAGGGCATCATCATCTTCAAAGCGTCCGTTGATGGTTTTTTCCGTTTCGGGATTAATGGCACCCAGTTCATATCCCACAATAAAACGCCCCAGATTATCGGGAATGAAATAGGTATATTCTTGCTGCAATTTAAAAAGTTTCGATCGGTCTTTAAATGATAAATCCTTTGAAGTATAAAAATACGAATCTCCCACATAGTTCCAGGAATAATGAGCTTGAGTGAACAAATTACCCGAGTGAAGCTGGAATTGGACAAAGGAGTTGGCTCCGGGATTCACCCGAAAGGCCGAGAAACGGGTGTAGAGATTGGCGGTGGTTCGCCCATAACCCAGATTCAGGTTCATGTAGGTTCTGGGTGAAAATTGGTATTTCAAACCTCCATAAATCTTGAAATTTTTTACAGAATAATCTCGCGGACGTACTTCTGAATCCAGTACAACCCGATCCAGAGAATCCTTGGAATTCAGTTCCCAGTCGTCAGCGCGCTGGTAATCCACCACAATTTTGTATCCGAAGTTGTTGCCCAGTTTTCCGGCATGGCGAATGGCACCGTGTAGCAGGCCACGTTCTCCGCCCGAAACCATCACCGTGGTACCGGGGAATTCCATGGGATCGCGGGTGAGGAAATGAATCACGCCAGCATCCACACCGGAACCGTAGAGCGAAGCACCGGGTCCGCGAATGATTTCGATGCGTTTAATATCCACCGGGGAGAAAGGCATGACCTGGAAGAAATTTCCCCCCATACTGGGCATGGCAGAGTGCCGAAAATCCGTCATGATGTACGGTGCGGTGGAATAATAATTGTTGAATCCCCGTAATGAAATTTCATAATAAAACACCCCGACATGGGCCATATCCACTCCCGAGCATTTGCGAAGCGCCTGCACACAACAGGGGTAGGTTTCTCCTTCCAGTTTGTCACCTTCCAGGATGGAGATGGAAGAGATTTTGCTCACTGTTTCGTTCATTTGCCAGGAAGAAATGACCACCTCGGCGCCTACTTCTGCAAATTCCAGCCGTATGGCAAACACTTTGCTCTCATCAGGGCCAAGACTAAGCGTCAGGCGCTGACCCTTATACCCTACCGTTTCCACCTTTAGATAATATTCACCGGCAGGTATGTCGGTAAGGATGAAATTACCGGCAGTATCGGTTTCGGTGGCATTCAGCATTTTCATGGACTTGATATCAATCAATAAAATAGTTACGCTTGCCAGGGGGTCTCCGGTTTGTTTGTCAATCACATAGCCTTTCACCTCCCCCGCCTGGAGTGTTGTACCCCACCATCCCCCAAACGTCCAGATGAAAACAAATAGTAAAAATACCAGCTTTCTCATAATCTATCTCCTTGTGTAATCAATTCCAGATCCATTATTTGAACACAATCAGTTCCACAACCTTAAAACGGACGGGAGAGCCGTTTCGGGTTGCCGGTTTGTAGCGGTATTTTTTCAGGGCTTCCACGGCCAGTTTGGTCAGGCGTTCCTGCGATGCCGGTTGTAAAACGCGCACTTTTTCCACCCGTCCATCCACCCCCACAATGCATTCTGCTCGAACCCGTTCGGTTTTGGAGATGTGCCAGGTAGCCGGTACCACCGGCGTCTCTTTGTGGATGTATTGCCGTTTACCACCATCGATGAGCGGTTCCAGAACCAGAGGTATCACCGGAGATTTTCGGGTGCTTTTTGCCGTGGGAGTCTCTTTCACAGGAGCAGGAGTGGGAGTGGGTGCCACGGCAGTAGTGGGTGTGGATTCAGCCGGTTTCGGGGCAGGAGGCGATGTTGCAGCAGGTGCAGGTGTAGGTGCAGGCGCAGGAGCTTCCTCTACGGATTTGGTTGCTTGAGCTGGGGGTGTGGTTACTGCCGAAGCAAGAGGTGAGGACTCACTTTTTTGAGCCAGACTCTTCAGCTTCGCTTCCTGCTCTTTCCGTTTCTTTTGCTCCTCAGTTAACATGGAGCGCAATCGCTGCAATTCTTTCTCGGTGCGTGCCAGCTTACTATAAGTGGATTGAATCTGATTATACTGATTCAGTCCCAGAACCATATTGAAGGCATTCAGGGTTTCTGCATCATCCGGAATAATCTGAAGAATATTCTTGTACATCTGAATGGCACGGTCGTACTGCTGCTTTGCTTCGGCCTCCTTAGCCTGTGTTCTAAAATATTGCACAATTTTGTCCCGAAGCTCCAGTGCCGGCTGGTAATTCGGTTCCAGAGCCAGAATCTGGTTGATGTACCCAATGGCATTATCATTCTCTGGCTTCAAGAAGCGTCTTTTCTGGTACGCCTCCTGGGCTCTTTCGAGGATGGCTTTGAGATGTTGTTCCAGCTTTTCCTGAGTTTTCCGTGCTTCCTCAATTTTCGCTTTCACCTCCTCAATCCGCCTATCCACCACCTTAATG
>JALXCH010000295.1 GCA_026991005.1 Calditrichia bacterium
TTGGATCACGCAAGGTGCAGACCCCTGGGATTTTTTTGCCGGTTTTTCGGCGAGCGGTGTCATCCAGGGCCACAACAACAGCATTTTGCGGCCAATGGCAGTGGTAATCACATTCTTTCAAAACTTCAAAAAATAAATGATCAGCCGACCAGTATCGTGCCGAAAACAAGCGATAATCGGCTGACCAGTCTTGATTCTGGGTGTTTTTACTACAGATCAGACGACTCACAGTATGGCGTCCATAAGTTAAAAGCGAAGCATACGCCAATGCTCGGGCTCTTTGAAAAGTTCGCTCCTGGCGGAAATACGGCCTTAAATTGCTAAACAGTTCCTCAAATGCAGTTAACATTTTCATCATCGCCTCCCTTCTGGTGCTTGGGAGATCAGCGCAAAGGTATTCGGTGCTGTTTTGATAAATCGATCTTGGCGTTTTATCCGCTTGCTCAAAGCTGAGACAATGGATTCTTTATCCATGTGAATATCGTAGAGCTTTTTTGCCTGAGCGATGATGACATCAATATGCATTGGTTGTTGACTGGACTTCAGTATGTCATACACTATATCCACCTGAGACTTACGTTTTTCTTTTGTGGGTTTTTCCTCCATGCCGGCTTCTTTGCGAAGCTGGCGGATGGTATTCAATTGCGCTCTTAAAAGGGCTTCAAAAAGCTCCATAAGTTCTTTTGAAATTTCTTTTGGCATGGTATCCTCCAATTTATATGTTTAATCGGAAGATACGATAAATTTTATGTAATGTCAAGATAATTAATATACATACACTGTAAATAGCCAAACTCCAGCCCAGGGCGAAGCCCTGGGAATAAAAATTAACACAAAAAAGAAGCCCTGAAAGGGCGTCACTGGAATTAATAGAACCACGAATCGCACGAATAAACACGAATAAAAAAACGTCATAATTAGGTTAAAAACAACAGGTTATAGTTATTTTTTTGGAATTTATGGTTTTTAGATTTGAGATTTGTCGCTTTTTATTTAATTTTTTTATTTGTAATTAGGAATAAGAGATTTGTCTCTCGTTATTTGGAATTTGGAATTTGTTTTTTGGAATTTGGGATTTGCAATATCGGTAAGCTTTTGAAAGACTCTCCCTTTCTCCCTTTCACCAGCCCTGGGGTCAGTTACGCATCCTTGTCATGTTCCTTACAACGGCCATAAATTTGCAACTGATGGCTAATCATTTCCATGCCGTACTTTTCGCAAATTTCTTTCTGCCGCTCTTCGATGACGGGATCTACAAACTCTATCACCTTACCACACACCACACAAATCATATGGTCATGATGGGGTCTGTCTAATGCCAGTTCGTAACTGGCGTAATCTTTCCCCAGATTCTCTTTTTTCACTATCCCAATTTTATTGAAAAGCTCCAGTGCCCGGTAAATGGTGGCCCGGGAGATGTGGTGATTTTTCTTGCGGATATGAATAAATAGTTGCTCGGCATCGAAATGAGAAGGAAAAGAAAAAATTTCTTCCAGAATCGTTACCCGTTCAGTGGTAAAGCGAAGATTATTCTCCTTTAAATATTCGCGTAATTTTTTTAGAGCCCGGGAAAAATCGTGCATAAATTGTGACTCAATCTCATAATTTACATGGACAATTATCCTGATTCAGCAAACTGCCGTGACTGATTAGTTAAAATGAATATCATCAAAATAGTAATTCAACGGATTGACATTTTTCCCTTTGTACAGAACCTCGTAATGCAGGTGAGGTGCTGTGGAAAGGCCGGTATTTCCCACCTCTCCGATCTTGTCACCCCGCTTCACGAACTGTCCCCGGCGAACATAAATCTTCTGAAGATGCCCGTATTTGGTCTCGAAACCATATTTATGGTTGATGGTAACAAACAGACCATATCCTCCATTACGACCGGTAAAGGTGACATATCCGTCCGCCGGTGCCAGCACCGGTGTGCCCCGATTGGCTGCCAGATCAATTCCTTTGTGGAACATAATCCGTTTAAAAATAGGATGACGCCGTTTACCAAATCCATCCGTTAAACGGCCATTGGGAACCGGTTTTATGGCCGGGAGAAAGCGCAGGGAATCTTCTTTGCGTTCCAGGGTAGAAAGCAATTTTTTATAGCTCTCAAATTCCAGTTTAATCTCACGATCCAGCCGATCCAGAATGCTCTGATTGTTCATTAACATGGACTCCAGAGCAGGATCCTGTAAATCCAGACTGGCCTGAGTGTTAATTTCCGAACCACCAATACCGACCTTCCGCACATCTTCATCAATGGGCGGAACATCCAGATTGGCTCGAAGTTTGTCATCCAGATCCTCTATGCGATTGACCTTTTCCCGAATCGCTGCTATTTTTTCACTCATTTGTTTAAGCCGTTCTACCAGAACAGCGTTTTCCTTTTCCAGTTGAGCAATTCGGGAATTGTGACTGAACTGGGTCATCAAATTCACCGAAATTTTAAATGAAAGGCCAATCAATAATAGCAGCAGAATAGAAACAACAATGATTTTGGGAATGGAAATTTCAATTTGTTTAATTTTTGAAGAAGACGGATCAACAATGATGAATCGTGGTTGACTCTTCATAGGGCTCTTTCCTTTTTTGCAATTCTCCACCTATCGTAACTCTAAATTAATAATTAATGTGATTTTTGTCAATACCGAAATCACAAACTTCTTAAAAACAATATAAAAAATGTGAAAAAACTTTACACCCCCAATTTCGACCTTTCATACAGTTGAAAAATCACTTTCCTGTAGAACCACCGTCAAGTTCGATCACGTAATCACAATATTCTTTTAACTGAGGATCCGAGGAAAACACCAGAATCTGATGCTCCTTTTTTAATAGGTGAAGAATTTTGAACACATTTTCTTTGCGGATAGGATCGAAATGCACAAAAGCATCGTCGATGATCAGGGGAAACTGAAACAGTGGTAGCAGCAATTGAGCCAGCACCAGGCGATAAATAAAGAACAACTGGTCACGGGTACCACTGCTCAACTGCTCTTCTACGATTTCGATTCCATCGTAACGGTATTTCAGGTGGAAATCCGGATTTAAATGTACTTCCAGACGATTTTGCGGTAATAACTTTTCCAGCCATTCCTGCATATACCGATGGATTTTTTCCAGATACGCATTCTGAAACTCACGTACGGATTCCCGTAAGACCTCCATAGCCAGTTGTAACGCCTGTTTGCGTTTTTCCAACTGGTGAATTTCGAGAGTCAGTTCCTGGAGTTCCTGCGCGACCTGTTCGGGATGATAGGCAATATGCGGTGGATTTTGCACCCGTACCCGAAGCCCGGCAATCTCGCTTTCCAGATCCGCCTGGGTCTGCTGCATCTTTTCAATTTCCCGGTTTACCCGTGCAATTAAATCAGTTAAAGAGTCCTCCTGAAGAAATTTTCTTAAGTGGGAAGAACGCTGGGTAATTTGCTTTTGCTGGAGCTGGTAAGTGGCAATTTCCTGGATTAATCTTTCCTTTTGTTGCTGTAATTGCTCCAGGGCTGGCAATGCCACTAATTGCTGTTCGCAGGCAAACAATTGCTTTTGCAGATTCCGATAGGCATCCACAGCTTCCGGAACCTCCTGCTGCCAACGCTGAAGCACTGTTTGATATTTATCCTTTAATTCCTGATATCTTTTTTCCGAAAAAATTTCATTTTTCATTTCATGCAGCGAATGAAGGCGCGCTTCAACCTGCTCAAGGCGTTTTTGAAGCTCCTGAAATTGTGCAAAGCGGATTTTAGTTTCATGAAGGGAACCAACCAGAAATGGTTCAACCTTCTGTTGATTCTCCCGATAACTGATTTGTTTTTGCTCCAGCACCACCCGCAATTCTTCCCATTGCCCCCGGGTTTGCTTGAGTTGTTTTCGTGCCGGGAGGACTTCCTGCAATCCTACCATTAACGATGCAAAAGCAAAGAGCGAAGTTAATCCCCAGGTAATAACAGAAAACGGTGCCAGAAAATAACCACCTACACCGGTTCCACCAGCCAGTAGAAATAATACGATCGCCAGCCAGAGGCGCACCCGATATTTCCCGCGATTGCGCCGGAAATCACCTTCCGCCTCCTGAAGTGCTTTTTCCAGATCCGGCAGTTGCTGCTCTTCTTCCTCCATCTGAGTCAACACAAAAGGAAAATCCTCCGGTGCCCGGGAGAAATCCGGAAATTGTTCCAGCTCCCGATGCAACGCCTGCAATTCAGCATCTACTTTCGCTATCCGTCGGTCGTAGTCCTCAATTTTCTCGGTAAGAGTCAATAAAGCACTCAATTCCTTTTCCAGAACGGACGGATCGTGAGGCAGAAATTCCGGGTAACGGTTTTCTATTTCCTGCTGAAGCCGATCTTTTTGCCGGATTAGCGATTCCACCTGCTCCAGCGTTGTCGTGATTTCCTCTTTTTGTCGAGAAAGCACCTGAATTTTCTCGTGAAGTTCCTGAACTGTTCTCAGATTCTTCAAAAGCTCCCGATAACGTGGTAAACGTTGCCGTAAACGTTTCAGCTTTTCTTCCTGCTGTAACAACTGTTTTTGCAGAGATTGTTGCTGGTGGAAATACTGCTGGGCAAGTTCCAGTTGACGTTGCAATTCCTGACGTTCGTTTAGTTTTTTCTCCAGCAGCTGATCGTTCCGTCGCCCCCCGTGAGGCTGCCAGGGAAGCCGCTGACGGGTTAAGGAATAATATTCGCTCTCCAGAACCTCCAGAACATCTTCGTAATCGGTTTCGCTGGTTCCGGTAATCAACCGCCGTAAACCGGCATCCATGCCCACCCGTAGCTCATGCTCATGCACCACAAAAGTCGCTTTCAGGATGGACAGGGGCGGAAGAAAAAATATCTTCTGAAATGCCTGAAAATAAATCCGATCGAATTTGGGGGAGGGCAAATGATAATCGTGGTACAACACTTTGGATTTGCGACCATCGCGTACCAGCCGCACCCGATTTTCTTTGAGATTGCGTTCCAGGCGGTATTTTTTCTTCCCTTCTCGAAACACCAATTCCACCGTAAAATCCTCTCCTCCCCACCAGGAACGCCACAATTTTTTCTGTGCCGGAGACACGCCATACAGAGCAGCAAACAGTGCCGCTATGATGGTAGATTTTCCCGCCTCATTGGGGCCGTAAATTAAACCAATCGCCTTCTTCCTGAAGGAGAATTCCACAGGTTCCGCAAATGTCCCAAATCCCGCCAGTTTAATCGATTCCAGTATCATTCTTTACTTGCAAAACTTTCCTTTTAATCTTAATCCACTGTAAAATAACCCAGCAATATTTTCATGGCTTCCTGAATAATCTCTTTCTCTTCAGACGAAGCCTTTCCCTCCAGCTCCAGCAATTTACGTATGCTCATCCCTCGAATGGTTTTCTCCTCCTGCAACCGATTCAGCCACTCCATCGACACAAAGCGGGTGTTATCGGTAATTTTAACAAAGAAAAGGGTTTCCTGGCAGCGGCTCCGGATTCTTTCCACTTCCGGCAGGAAAGAGCAGGAACCCTGCAACACCACATGGAGCAATACATCCGGATGATTAAATTTCTTACAAATATACTGAATAAGTTCCTCCTGAGAATTCCACCCTTGCGTGGTGCAATTCACTTCCAGCGTCTGGTAACGTCTTCGAGGAGTAAACCCCGGAAAAGAAGTTACCTGCAAACCATCCGTAGTAATGTGTAAAAACACCGGATTTCGCTGCGCCGTTTCTTTCCATCCCAGCGGTTCCAGAGATCCGGGATAAACAATAAACCTGCCGTCTTTTTGCCATATTTGAAAATTATGATAATGTCCCAGGGCGATATAGTCAAATCCGGTGCGGAACAGTTTTTCTTTGTCCAGGGGAACATCCTGCGCATGTTGTTTCCATTCCGGGGAATGCACCACCGAACCGTGGATAAGGGCAATATTCACCGCCTGGGCATCCACCGGGGCAAATTCATCGAACGGTGGTTGCGAGAGAAATGTATAGGCCATTCCATACACATGGATCTTGATACCATCAATAA
>JALXCH010000296.1 GCA_026991005.1 Calditrichia bacterium
GGTTATCTGGAAGATTTTGCCCGGAATGGCACCATTAACATTGCCGGTGGATGCTGCGGAACCACACCGGAACATGTTCGTACCATCGCCAACCGCCTGTCCAACCTTCCGCCTCGCCCATTACCAAAAGTGGAATACTACCCGTCTTTCAGTGGTCTGGAACCGCTGGTGGTACGACCGGATTCCAATTTCATCAATGTGGGGGAACGGTGCAACGTAGCGGGTTCCCGGCGGTTTGCCCGCCTCATCCGCGAAGAGAAATACGAAGAAGCTCTGGAAGTGGCACGCCAGCAGGTGGAAAACGGCGCCCAGATTCTGGATATCAACATGGATGAAGGGCTGCTGGATGCCGAGCAGGCCATGGTGACGTTCTTAAATCTGCTTGCCGCTGAACCGGACATTGCACGCGTTCCGGTCATGCTGGACTCCTCCCGCTGGTCGGTTATCGAGGCCGGGCTTAAATGCACGCAGGGGAAAAGCATTGTTAACTCCCTGAGTCTGAAAGATGGCGAAGCTGAGTTTCGTAGAAGGGCCGAGCTGGCTCGCCGTTACGGCGCGGCGGTTATCGTGATGGCCTTCGACGAACAGGGTCAGGCCGAAACCGCGGAGCGCAAAGTGGAAATCCTCAGCCGCGCTTACAAAATCCTCACCGAAGAAGTGGGTTTCCCACCCCAGGATGTCATTTTCGACCCCAACATTTTTGCCATCGGCACCGGAATGGCCGAACACGCCAACTACGCCATTGCCTTTCTGGAAGCGACACGACGCCTGAAAGCACTGTATCCTCAATCGCTGGTAAGCGGCGGTGTAAGCAATATTTCCTTCGCCTTCCGGGGAAATAACGCCATTCGCGAAGCCATGCACTCGGTTTTCCTCTATCATGCCATTCAGGCGGGAATGGACATGGGAATTGTGAATGCCGGTCAGATTAGCGTGTACGAAGAAATCCCCGCAGAACTGCGCCAGTTGGTGGAAGATGTGTTGTTCAATCGTCATCCGGATGCCACCGAGCGGTTGATTCAGTTTGCCCGTTCGCTCAAAGAAAGCGGCAGGGAGGAAAAACGCGATTTGAGCTGGCGAGAGCAACCGGTGGAAGAACGACTGAAACACGCCCTTATTAAAGGAATAACCGAATTCATCGAAACGGATGTGGAGGAAGCCCGGCAGAAGTACGACGATCCGCTCAAGGTAATTGAGGGCCCTCTGATGGAAGGGATGAACGTAGTGGGCGATTTGTTCGGATCGGGCAAAATGTTTCTTCCTCAGGTGGTTAAAAGTGCCCGGGTCATGAAAAAAGCGGTGGCTTACCTGGTGCCATACCTGGAAGAAATGAAGCAACAGGGAGGTCGAACCGGCAGCACCGGGAAAATCCTGTTGGCCACGGTAAAAGGAGACGTGCACGATATTGGTAAAAACATTGTGGGGGTTGTACTGGGATGTAACAATTACCAGATCATCGATCTGGGAGTGATGACCCCCGCCGAGAAAATTCTGGAAACCGCCCGGAAAGAACAGGTGGATGTTATTGGGCTAAGCGGGCTCATTACCCCTTCGCTGGACGAGATGGTTCACGTTGCCCGGGAGCTGGAACGCAGCGGGTTGCGGGTTCCTCTGCTTATCGGTGGCGCCACAACCTCCAAAAAACACACCGCCGTTAAAATTGCTCCGGTGTACTCTGCCCCCACCGTCCACGTGCTGGATGCCTCCCGTGGAGTTAATGTCGTCAACAGCCTGCTGGACGAAAATTTGCGCGAAGAGTACACAGAGCAAATTACCCGGGAGTACCAACGGATTCGCGAGGAGCACGAAAAGCGTGCCCGCAGCAGCAAACTCATTCCCCTGCTGGAAGCGCGTCAGAACCGCCTGCACACCGATTGGATCCAGCAGGAGATTGTGAAACCCCGCAAGATGGGTGTTCATTATTTTACATCCTATTCCATGGCCGAAATTAGAGAATGGATCGACTGGACACCGTTTTTCTGGGCCTGGGAGATGAAAGGGAAGTACCCGGCCATTTTCGAGCATCCCCGCTACGGGCAGGAAGCGCGTCAGCTTTTCGAAGATGCCCAGCGCTTTCTGGATGATATCATCAACAAAAATCTGCTTACTGCTCAGGCCGCACTGGGATTCTTCCCCGCCAATACGGTAGGATATGATGACATCGAGGTGTATTCCGACGAATCGCGCCAGAATTTGCTGGGAATGGTGCACACCCTGCGGCAACAGAACCGTCCCCCGGCTGGACAGCCCAATCTGGCACTGGCCGATTACATTGCCCCTCGCGAGGAAAATCGCCTGGACTACATGGGATTCTTTGCTGTTACCGCGGGAGTGGGACTGGACAGCATCGTGAGCCATTACGAGAAAAAGCACGATGATTATCATGGCATCATGGCTAAAGCACTGGCCGATCGGCTGGCCGAAGCCTTTGCTGAACTGCTGCACTGGCGCGTGCGGCGGGAATTCTGGGGTTACGCACCCGACGAGCATCTGACGCAGGAAGAAATCCTGAAAGAAAAATATCGAGGAATCCGCCCGGCGCCCGGATACCCTGCCTGCCCGGATCACACCGAAAAAGCCACGCTTTTCCAGTTGTTGCAGGTGAGCGAGCACACCGAAATTCGTTTAACCGAGAACTACGCCATGCACCCGGCTGCTGCGGTATCCGGATACTATTTCGCTCACCCCCAGTCCCGCTACTTTGCCGTGGGAACGATTGGTAAAGATCAGGTGATGGATTATGCCCGGCGCAAAGGGATGGATGTAAAAACCGTGGAGAAATGGCTGGCTCCTATTTTAGGGTACGATTTGTAATTGTGTAAATTTACTCCTTTTTACCGGGAGAAAATTCACTCAATTACCCACTTCGCTCCCCCTAAAATAAATTCCGGTTGAATCTACTCAACATTTTTCTATATTTTAGCCCGTTAGAACCGGAGGAAAATCATGAAATTAATCGACGTGCTCAAACCGGAATATATCAAAATTCCTCTCACCGGTCAGTCTAAAGAAGCGGTCATTAAGGAATTGATCCACACCCTGTCTCCTTTTTCTCTTTTCAGCAGCGAAGATGCCGTTTTTCGGGCGGTGATGGATCGGGAAAAAATCATGACCACCGGTGTAGGGCGCGGTGTCGCTATTCCACACTGCAAAAAAGAAACCTGTAGCGAGTTTGGCATTGCGCTGGGCATCCATCCGGAAGGCGTGGATTTTCAGTCCATCGACGGTAAGCCTGCCCGGATCATTTTCCTGCTGGTGGGGCCGGAAAATAATCCCGGCATGCATATTCGTCTCCTCAGCCGAATTTCCCGCATTATTTCCAAAGAATCTCTCCGGGACAGTCTTCTTCAATGCCAGGATGCGGAAAGTGCCTATCAGCTTCTAAAAAAAGAAGAGGAAAAATATTTCGAGATCGCTTCATGAAACTCCTGATTTTCATTTTAAATAAAGAAGAGTTCCTGGAAGAAATTTTAGAAGCTTTTCTGGAATTGAACATTCAGGGCGCAACCATTCTGGATAGTGTGGGAATGGGCGCTATTCTGGCGCAGGACATCCCCATCTTTGCCGGATTTCGCAACCTGCTTCAGGGGAGTCGTCCCGCCAACAAAACAATTGTGACCATTATTCCCGAAGACATGGTCACCCCGGCTATTCAGGCCATCGAACAGGTGGTAGGTTCCCTTCAAGAGCCGGGTAACGGCATTGTGTTTGTTCTGGATGTGGAAAAAGTGGTGGGATTAACCAAAACTTTTTAACATGAACTCATAAAGTTCTTGCAGGACGGTTTACGGGGAAATTCTGAAAAAAAGAGAAAAATATGATTGGAGGTTTGAAAGCGTTTTATGAAAAACAGGCAACGGGGTTACGAAAAACCCCTTAAGGCCATTTAAAATTGTGTTGAAGATTACCATTAAACGAGATGCATTCTCTTGCAACACCGAAACTGCGAGAGCAGGGGAATAAAAATGGAAAAAAGCAAATGGGTTAAAATAGGGCCGCTCCCCGGTATCATTTACGCCGAGATGATCAGCGAAGTATTAAAGAATAAAGGAATTCCGCACACGGTGACGCAGGATGGGGTTTCCACCGCGTATGGGATTTCCGGTACAAACATCGCCGGGAACGAGGCGTACATCCTGACACCACCGGAGTTTGAAAAAGAGGTGCTGGCTATTAAGGAAATGATGATCGACCATATTTAACGAACCGAGGCGATTGTGCAATTGAACACGCTCCGCAAATCGGCACAAATAAAAATTCTGCGTTTCCTCCAGCGTATCGATATGCCGGAGGATTTTTATATGCTGTTTCTGGCCGCTCTTATCGGGGTGTTTGCCGGTTTAGGCGCCTACGTCTTAAACCTGTTGATTAATCTGGTTCACTACGTTTTTTTCGATCGCATGTACAACCTGGTGCGGGTGGAATGGTTTTCTTACCTGCTTTTAGCTCTGTTTCCGGCATTGGGTGGAATTATTGTGGGGTTGGTGATTCATTTTTTCTCCCGGGAAGCACGGGGGCATGGGGTACCCATGGTGATCGAAGCCATTGCTAATCGGGGTGGCTACATCCGTCCCCGGGTAACTCTGGTTACCTCCATCACGGCTGGAACCACCATTGGCTCCGGTGGCTCGGCTGGTAAGGAAGGGCCCATTGTTCAGATTGGTGCCGCCATCGGCTCCACCATTGGCCAGTTGTTCAACGTTTCCTCCGAACGTTTAAAGGTTCTGGTAGCCACGGGAGCGGGTGCTGGGCTGGCTGCAGTATTTAACGCCCCGGTAACCGGCGTGCTCTTTGCTCTGGAAGTCCTGCTGGCCGACTTTAGTATCAACGCTTTCACCCCGATTATGTTTGCCACGGTTATTTCCACCACCATTTCCCACTACCTCATCGGCAGCAGCCCGGTTCTAAAAATCCCGGTTTACTACCTGGAAAGTTTTTACGAATATCCCATGTATGCTCTAATGGGAGTGGTCGGAGGACTGGTGGCGGTCTTTTTTACCAAATTTCTGTACGCTACGGAGGAATTTTTCGAACGGTTAAAGAATGTGCCCGATTTCGTGAAACCGGCTCTGGGAGGCTTGCTCATGGGACTTCTGGCGCTGGTTTTCCCGGAACTTTACGGGTTCGACGATCACGCTATCCACACCGCCCTGCTGGTTCACACCGAAGTCTGGGTGCTGTTTTTGTTAATGATGTTCAAAATTTTTGCCACCTCACTTTCTCTGGGCAGCGGGGGTTCCGGCGGGTTGTTCACGCCGTCCTTGTTCATTGGCGCTACATTTGGAGCGTTTTTCGGAAGCACCATGAACATCATCTTTCCTCATGCTACCGCCTCGCCCGGAGCCTATGCCCTGGTGGGTATGGGCATCATGATTGCTGGTACCACCCATGCCACCATCTCCGCCATGATGCTCATCTTCGAAATTACCAGCAACTATCAGATTATTTTACCGCTAATGCTGGGAACGATCATTGCTACCATCACCGCACGCCTGACGATGCGCGAAAATATTTACACCATGAAAATCGCGCTAAGCGGCGAATACATCTTTAAGGGGCGGAACATGACGCTGCTACAAAGCATCCCCATTCGACAGCACATTCAGAAAAAATTCGACAAGATCCCGGAAAACATGCCGTTTGTAAAAATTCTGGACCTCCTGCGTCGCAGCGATCACTCGGCCTTCCCGGTGGTGGATAAACAGGGTCGCATTATTGGGGTCATCTCGTTGCGGGACATCCGTCCCTACATGTTCGAACAGCACGTTTATCCTTTGCTCATTGCCAAAGATATTGCCCAGGAAGATTTTATGCGGGTACATCCCGATCAGTCATTGGCGGATGTGCTTCGTCTGTTCGATTTAACCGATGCGGAAATGCTCCCAGTAACCGAGCGGCGCGATCCGGGGCACTTAATTGGGGTGATCTATCGGGATGATCTGATGCGCTGGTACCGCAAAGCACCGTTGTTCCATCAAGAAAAGGGTGTG
>JALXCH010000297.1 GCA_026991005.1 Calditrichia bacterium
GCATCTACATTTTTGCCATATTGTTGTTAAGTATCGCTGCTGGTTTTGCCGGAAACACCGGGAAAATTGCCGGTCGGGTTACCGATAAACAAACCGGGGAACCGCTGGTAGGAGTGAATGTGATTGTAAAGGGAACCCAGTTGGGGGCTGCCACGGATGAGGACGGATTCTATTACATTCTGCAGGTTCCGCCCGGTACGTACGATCTGGAGTTCAATTACATCGGGTACCATACGTTTACCGTCCGGAAAGTGCGAGTGGTAGTGGATTTAACTCAGATTATTGACGTGCAGATGGAGTCCGAGGCGGTGCAGGGGCCGCAAATTGAAGTGGTTGCCGAGCAACCCATTATTCAGAAGGATGTGACCTCCACCCGGCGGGTGACTTCCCGGGAAGAGATTCAGGATACACCGGGATTTGAATCCACCTCGGATATTTTCAAATTAAGCGGAGGAACGGTGGTAGATGTCTCGCCCCAATCCATCATGCTGGAAGGGGGAGGCCAGTTGCAGGTGCGGGACGAGAGTTTGAAGGATGTGCACATTCGTGGTGGTCGTGGAGGCGAAATCCTCTACATGGTGGATGGCGTGCCGGTAACACACCCCATTTACGGGGGACGGGATGTGCTGGATCTGAACGTAGTGGATGTGCAGGAAATGGAGCTGCTAACCGGCGCTTTTAATGCCGAGTATGGACAGGCACAGTCCGGCGTGATTAACATTACCACCCGTTCCGGAACGGATTACTACGAAGGAGGGGTGCTCTACAAAACCTCGGAATGGAATTTCTTGAGTGAAGATTACGACGAGCGCTACATGTCCTTCTACCTGGGTGGTCCCGAACCGATAACGCGCAAGTTCCTGCCCAATGTTGGAATTCATTTCCCCGGAAAAATAAATTTCTTCCTCTCCGGAAATGTTACTCTGGATGACACGCCTTACAACAACCATCGGGATCGAGATCATTTGCGGATTTTTGGGGTGAAGGTGCGGGAGAAACAGGATAACACCGCCAATTTAAACGCCAAGGTAAACTGGTTCATCTCGCCCCGGGTCAGTACCATGTTCAGTTACCACGGTACCTGGAAAAGCTGGAGTAATTTTAACTGGCTGTGGAAAAATTATCCCAACCACATGGCGGAATACGACCGGGCTAACCAGAATTTTCATTTCCGGATTAACCACACCCTCTCCAAAGCCTCCTTCTACAATTTGAATTTCAGTTACCTGACGGTGAATTACAACGGTTCCCTGAACGGGCAGAATCCCGCAGATTTCTGGCGATTTTATAAAGACAGCACGGTGTACAATTACTGGGAGTACACCAGTCGTTTCCAGGGAGCACCGGATTCGGTGCGTTCCATCATCAAACCACCCCAGCGCGATCCCTACGGCTTCATCGATAAAGAGAGTTACGAAAGCATCTGGCGGGACGATTTCACTAAAACCTTCACTTTTAAAGGAGATTTTACCTCCCAGGTGCATCCCGAGCATCTGATTAAAACGGGAATTACCGTGCAGTACAACGATCTGCGCTATGTGGATATTCAGGACGGAGGTTATCTGCTCTCCAAATACGGTGAATACCGCTTTAAAAATGAACCGGAGTTTCCGGCGCCCAATGGGCCCTACAAAGAATTCGGTCAGAACCGCTGGGTTTTCCGGGCATTTCCCACCATGGGCGGTGCTTACATTCAGGATAAATTCGAAAAAGAAACCCTGATTATTAACGCCGGTGTGCGCGTGGATTGGTTTACGGTGGGTTCCACGGTGATGAATAAGGAATGGAAAAAGCAGTGGGAAGACGCCACCGGGTTAAAAGCGGACTGGGATTGGCTCAAGTACAAAATCAGTCCCCGTTTTGGTATTTCCTTTCCCATTTCCGAGAAAATGGTGGTCTTTTTCTCTTACGGGCATTTCAACCAGCTTCCGGAAATGCAGTTCTTTTACCGCGATCCCTACACCGGCGGCTTTACCGGAAATCCTCATCTGGATTACGAACAGACCATTTTGTACGAGTTTGGGTTAACCTACCGCCTGGCGCGGGACTGGGCGCTGGACGTCAAAAGTTACACCAAGGATATTTCCAAACAGGTGGGAACCACCCGCCTGCGCGCTTCCCTGGGGTTGCCGGTGGATCTGTACGACAACAAAGGATACGCCCGTGCCCGGGGGTTGGAATTCGAGCTGAATAAGCGGGTTTCCGGATACACCTTCGGCAAATTAACCTACACGGTGCAGTGGGCAAACGGGTATTCCTCCTCCGCATTCGAGGACTACATCCGTTCCATCAACGATTTTCCCAACCCCATTCGCGAACGTCGTTTAAGCTGGGACATTCGGCATCAGGTGATCTTTCAGGGGACGTTTAATGTGGGGAAGCATCGGGGACCGCGGCTGTTCGGCTGGCAGTTGCCCGATCGCTGGAACATTACCGTGCTGGCACGGTTCTCTTCTGGCCAGCCTTACACACCGTTCACTCTCGACCCGGTGGAAGCCCAGAAGAAAGAGAACACCGCTACGGGACCTTCCACTTTCGTTATGGATGTCAAATTCCGAAAAGGGTTCGAGACACTGGGAGTACGCTGGTCAATCTTTGCCGATGTGTTTAATATTTTCGATACCCGCAATGTGCAAGTGGCTTACGGATTTAATACTTACACCGGTAAACCGTTCCGGTACGGAGACCTGGATCCTCAACTGATTAGCAACCACATTTATCGCTACATCGGTTGGTACGATATGCTCACCCGGCTGGACCCCCGGCAATTTGCCCCGGGTCGGCATATTAAACTGGGACTACAAATCGATTTTTAAGATGTGCAGGTGACATGAGCGTTTTAGGCAGGAAAAACAAATCGCAGCTGAAACACCGTTTACTCGGTTTGGCGGTACTGCTGGTGGCATTTCCCCTCTTTGCCCAGCAACAGGTAACCCTGGACTGGAAGATGCACGATGTGGGGAAGGTACGCCAGTTTGTTTCCAATATCGGCTCCCTGTGGCCCACCATGGTGCTGTGGAGTAGCTGGACGGGACTGATTTACTGCGAATTTCCCCCCAACAGCTACGAAGAACATGTGGGCGAGGGCGGCATCTGGATTGGCTCCATTGTGGGGAGCGATACTCTGGTTTCGGTAACCACCAGCTGGAACTCTTCGGTGGAGTTCTATCCGAGCGGTGCTCCCTGGGACAGTATCTGGGTGGTGGAAAAGGGCGACACGGTGGATATTCCCTACTGGCACGGCTATGTGGGTGTTTCCGATCAGGATTTTGTGTGCCGCTACAGCGATTATAACGTCACCAACATTGCCCAGCACCACCCGCTGTATCTGGATGTTGTTCAAGTAAGTTACGCCTGGAGTTCCCCGCCCCTGGACGAAATGATTGTGTACAATTATTATGTTACGGCCACCCGGCAGGATTTGCATCAGGTGTACATTGCCTACTGGCTGGATGGGAATGTGGGCTATCGCGGTCAGGGATGGGGATTTGCCCTGGACGATTACTCCCTTTATTTCGAGGACATGCACATGGGGGTTTCCATGGATGATGCCGGTGGGGTGGATGGAACCGCTTACAGCCCCATTGCCATCCGCTTTTATCCTCCCGAAGATGTTCCGGCGGATTCCCTGCGCTGGACGTTTAACTGGTATCCGGGGCAGGGGATGGGTGGACCGCCTTCCCGGGATGGCTTGCGCTATGCCCAGATGGCAGCCGGCACCATCATGCAAAACCAGCTGCAACCCATTGGTTCCCAGTTTATTATTGCGGTAGGACCCTTCGACCTGGCGGTGGGCGATACCCTGCATTTCATTATTGGCGAAATTTTAGGTGAAGGGCTGGAAGGGGTGATGAGCAACGCCGAGCGGCTGGATTGGCTAATTGAGAACGATTTCCACGTACCGTCTCCGCCACCCCGACCGCCTCTGCGGGTGGAAACCCACAATCACGCCGTCACCCTGCGCTGGGATGCCCAACCCGGGGATGTGAATCCCGAAACCTACCAGGATCCTTACCGGGCAGATAGCGTAGCGCAGCCGTTTGAGGGCTATCGGGTGTACAAAAGCACCCACAGCGCAACCGGTCCCTGGACGCTGCTGGCCGAGTACGATGTTCCGGACAACGATTACGGCCACAACACCGGGCTGGTGCGGGAATACACGGATGTGGGATTGTTAAACAATCTGGAATACTATTACACGGTGACCGCTTTTTCCAAGCCGGATACGGTGGCGGATTTCCCCAGTCAGGAATCCAGCTTGAACAAGAACGCCGTGGTTGTGGTCCCCGGAACGCCGCCTCCCCAAACTGTGGGCAGGGTAGCGGTGGTTCCCAATCCCTATCGAGGAGACATCGCGTACGATTCCTACAATCCTCCCTGGGAGAAGCCCGATCCCAGCCGCGACCGCTGGATGGAGCAGGATCGGCGCATTCAGTTCATCAATTTGCCCGCGCACTGCGAGATTAAGATTTACACCCTGGCGGGAGATCTGGTGAATACCATCCAGCACCGCAATGCCGAGCGGGGTTACGAGGACTGGAACTTAACCTCCAGCGTAGGGCAGGCCGTTTCCAGCGGATTGTACCTGTTTACCGTGAGGGATTTAAACACCGGTGAAGTCCAGGTGGGTAAGTTTGTCATCATTAAATAATGAGATCAAGGAAAAAGGCTTTAAAATGAAAAAGCAGTTCTGGGAATTTGTTCTTATTTACATGCTTGGCTGTGTGCTCCCACTGGCAGCGCAATTTACCACGCTGGACTGGAAGATGCACAACGTGGGAAATGTTCGCCAGCTTGTTACCAACATTGGCACACTGGACGATCACAAAAATCAGGTGAACTATCCCGGATTGATTTTTTGTGAGATGCCGGTGGGCAGCAACGAAGAGCACATTTACCAGGGTGGAATCTGGATTGGCGGAGTAACGCCCGAGGGAGACACGCTGGTGTCGGTGACCCGAACTCATTTCACCCCGGAGGAATTCTATCCCACAGCCGAACCCTGGGACACCATCTGGGTGGCCCACAAAGGCGACACGCTGGACATCCCCTATTGGCCGGGATACACCGCTGTGAGCGATCAGGATTTCATCTGTCGTTACAGCGATTTCAATATCCTGAACATTCGTGATCACCATCCTATGTACCTCACCGTGATTCAACGCAGTTATGCCTGGAGTTCCCCGCCGCTGGATGAATTCATTGTGTTGAACTACGATGTTATTCCCACCAAAATTCCCCTCACCAATGTGTATTTTGGGTTCTGGTTGCATGGTGAAGTGGGCAATAACGATGTAGCTACCAATTTTATTGACGAGTTAACGCTGTTCTTCCCCAACCAGTATCTGGCGGTGGCGAAGGATAACGATGGGGGAGACGATGGCAATACCATCAGTCCCATTGGGATTAAAATTCTCTATCCCGCTGATTCTTCTTTGAGCTGGACCTTTAAGTGGTACGACCATGAGGATCTGGCGGGGTTTGGGAGCGATCCGCTGCGTTACCGTGTGGCAATGAGCAGTGGCGAAATCATGCAAAATCGCCCCGATCCCGAACGTGCCCACATTTCGGTTTGTTTTGGTCCCTTCAATAACGTGCAGGTGGGGGACACGCTGCACTTCGAGGTGGCAGAAGTGTTTGGTTACGGGATGGAAGACATGATGGAAAACGCCCGCTACCTGGAATTTTTGCAGGAGCGGGGATATCGGGTTCCTTTTCCGCCGCCTAAACCACCCCTGCGGGTTAGCATTGCCAGCCATCAGGTAAAACTGGATTGGAAACCGCGGGAAGGCGATCCCAATCCCGAGACCTACCAGGATCCCTACCGCGGCGATGGCGAGACCCAGCCGTTCGAAGGGTACCGGGTGTACAAAAGCACCGTTTCTGCCCAGGGACCCTGGACGCTGCTGGCCGAATACGATATTCCCGATAACCAATTTGGCAATAATACCGGTTTGCAGTGGGAATACACCGATGTGGGGT
>JALXCH010000298.1 GCA_026991005.1 Calditrichia bacterium
GTGGTACCTCCATTGGAGAAGTGTGCAAGGTAGGCGGCGAGGTGGAAGATAGCATCATCCATTCTTACAGCAACAAACAGCACGACGGGTTTCTGGGACACTCTTACCTGGGGCAGTGGGTGAATCTGGGAGCCAATACCAATGTAAGCGATTTAAAGAACAACTATCATCCCATTAAAATGTACGTCAATGGGGAATGGGTGGACACCGAAAGCATATTTATGGGCACGGTGTTTGGCGACCACGCGAAAACCGGCATCAACACCATGTTGAATACGGGTACGGTCGTGGGCATTTTCTCCAATGTTTTTGGAAGTGGTTTCCCGCCCAAGTACATCCCTCCTTTTTCCTGGGGCGGGGCGGATAAACTGGAGGAATACGATCCGGACAAAGCGCTGGATACTGCCCGCGTGGTCATGTCCCGACGCAATGTTCAGCTAACTCCCAATATGAAGCGATTAATTCGATACCTGTTTAAAATCACGCGTTCCGAGCGAATGTGGTAATTTCCATATTAAAAAAGTTACATTCTTCATATTCTGGTGTTTTTACAGAGAATCGGTACCTGAGATGTATTCTATATCCTTCATGTTATATTCTGAGTTCTCTGTGTTTTCTGTGGTTTTCAAAATTTTCCTTTCCCATGGCTGAAGGTCATAGGCTAATATCTTTTAGCCACTCCGTGGCCTTGGATGATACAAGAAGATTTTTTAACCGGAAAAATTTGATTCTGATTATCCTGTGGGAAATTTTTAGCTGAGAATTTATCTCAAACCCAATTTTTCATTTCTACTAAAAAAAGAAGCCCAATGTCAGGAGGAAATAAAATCCCTCCCGAACATTGGGCAAATTAATCAGGATTAGTGAAAATCCATGAGGAAAATTTTTCTTATTTTAAGAGCATCATTTTTCTAATAAGCTGCCGGCTTGGGGTCTTCAACCGGTACACATACACACCGGAGGCCACGGGATTTCCCGCCAGGTCTCGTCCATCCCAGGTTACCTGATGCCAGCCGGGAGTGAGTTCCTGATTCACCAGAACCTTCACCCGACGACCCAACATATCGTAAATGCTCAAAGTAATTTGCTCTTTTTCAGGTACGTAAAACCGAATATTGGTTGTAGGATTAAAAGGATTGGGATAGTTTTGCTCCAGGCGGAATTCCCGAATAACCGGCTCGTTGTTTGCGTGAATTCCCGTAGTAACTCCAAACCACTCTAACACCCGCTTAATCAGCAAAATTCCCTGCTGCGGGTCACCAATCTGTTCCAGCCCGATGCCCAGATACACCACTTTGTAGGTGCCGTTATCGTACCGTAAACCGGCATATTTGGTGGAGTTGGCATATTGCAGGATGAGAGTGGAATTCCCGGAATAACTCCCAATAACTTCGGGATAAAGTGAATAAACATAAGCCAGGGGGAAGTTCATGCCGTCCGTAATGGGATCGCCGCTTACCCCAACTACCTGGTAAATTCCCGAATTGTCGTTCAGATAGTTGGCATCCAGGTAGTTGTGGTAGAAATTTTGAGCAGCCGGAAAATTGCTGGAACCGTAGGAATCGAAGGTGTCCCAGCCAATATCCTGTCCGGCAATGTACAGGTTCCCTCCATTGTCCAGATAATTCTCCAGAATCGGGATATCTTCGGGTACGAAGGCGGGAAATCCCCAGGAAACGTTCCAGAACATCGCGCTGAACTGAGAGGGGTTCAATTGATCGGCAATGGATAGCAAATCCGGCTCGGTAATATAGGTGTAAGTAACCCCGGCACTATCGAATGCGGTGAAATATTTGGTTTCCCAGGAATCGCCGCCGTCGTCATCCACGAACAGGATGTCGCCCGCAGGAATGATTCCAAAAAAGCTTTTTTCAAATCCGTAGTGGTGCGGGTCGTCCAGGTTCTGGGCAAAAATCCCAATTTTAATGTAATCCGCCTGGGAACCGGTCTGTACTGAGAGTTGAAAATGCAACGTGTCTCCCGGAGCGATGGTCGCATCAAGAGAATCCATGCTGGTGTTGTTGTAAATCAGAGAAAAATTCCAGGAAGAGGGGAGATGAACCACTTCCGGTTTAATCCGGACGTGCAGCGTATCGGAATTGTCGTTTGCCAGGAACATGTGGCGCTGGTAAGTCTGATTGGTTTCCATTACCATTGCCAGGGTATCTGTGGACTCCAGAATATAGGTGGGTAAGTTAATTCCTGCTTGAATAACCTCTTTGGTGGCATCGGATTGTAAGAAAGCCACCACGGCCAAATCCTGCCAGTTCCAGGCCTGATTTACGGGATAAGCAAACGGGAAGGTCAGGGTATCGCCGGGATTGACGGCGGGAATGGCGGTACCGTTTCCGTCCGGGAGCATCTTCCGCATCACATCACCAAAATCGCGTTCGCCGTTACTCCCGGGTGGGGAGTTGTAATGCACCATGCGCTCGATAATTGCCACCCGCAAATGGAGATTGCCCTGGGTCACCGTACTCAAGCCAATAACAGTTACCTGAGCATAAACGGTGTCCGGATTGATGGTGGCATCCACCTTAATCTTCACGGGGGCAGGTAGTGCCAGCCGCTCGTTCATCTGGTTGAACATGGCCTGCGGATCTCCAGGCACTCCTTTCACCTCACCGTCCATGACGTAGGTGGGCACACCATTAATCCCATAATATTGAATGCGATTCTGGTTATCGGAGGGATTCAAAGAGTACATCGGGTCGTTTCCCGGCCACCAGGCGTGGTATCGTATGGAAACAACTCCCCCGAAATGGGAAGAGATAAACGCCTGAAGTTTGGGGTTATTGGCCGCACAGGGGCCGCAACTGGCATTGGTGGCTTCTTCTAACAGCACAATGCGGCGAGTTTGGGCGGGTACAAGGGATAAGAGCAATAATATGATGAGTAGGGTGACGCTCCATACTTTCATAGAAATCCTCCTTGGGTTATGAATGAGATGTTTAGATCGTTTAAAAGAGTAGCACGAATTTGATTCGGAATAATATACGCAGATAATATAATAAATCCCCCATGCGGTAAAAATAAAATTTCTTGAAATATTTAGCACATTATTCTAAATTTTTGGGCTTGATTAATGAGAGCCGGATGCATGATAAAAAGTATTCAATGGACAGGGGAAACGATACGCATTATCGACCAGACGCAACTACCGGAGCGCCTGGTGTATCGGGAACTGCGAACTGTGGAGGAGGTGTTCGATGCGATTCGGCGTCTGGCAGTTAGAGGTGCCCCTGCCATTGGCATTGCTGCGGCGTACGGGCTGCATCTGGCGCTTCGTGGTCAGGAGTTTTCCAGCAGAGAGGATTTGCTAAACCGGGCAGAAAGTGTGGTAAATTATTTAAGCACGGCCCGACCCACTGCGGTTAATTTGCGCTGGGCACTGGAAGATGTGCTTCAGAAATTGAAATCCCACACCGGCACACCTGAGGAAATGAAGCAATATTCGCTACAACTGGCGCTGGATATTCACCGGGACGATGAGGAACGATGCGCCGCTATCGGCAGGTACGGGGCGGAGGTGATTCAGGACGGAATGCGCATCCTGACTCATTGCAATACCGGTGCCCTGGCGACAGGAGGAATCGGTACGGCCCTGGGTGCCATTTACACCGCTCACCAGCAGGGGAAGCGAATTCAGGTGCTGGTGGATGAGACTCGACCTCTTTTGCAGGGTGCCCGGCTAACCATGTGGGAACTGCACCAGGCAAACATCCCGGCACAACTCATCACCGATAACATGGCGGCGTATGCCATGCAGCGGGGAATGGTAGATCTGGTAATTGTGGGAGCGGATCGCATTGCCCGTAACGGCGATGTGGCCAATAAAATTGGTACTTACAATCTGGCGGTGCTTTGCCAGCACCACCATATTCCTTTCTATTCCGCTGCCCCTCTTTCTACCTTCGATGGGCGCATCGCCAGCGGTGAGGATATTCCCATCGAAGAACGCCCCTGCCGGGAAGTGACTCATATCTGGGAAAAATTGCTCATTACCACCCCGAACGCCCAATGCTGGAATCCCGCTTTCGACGTAACCCCGGCATCGCTAATCACCGGCATTATTACCGAAAAAGGAATATTAACCCAACCTTTATCCCGGGCGATTGAAAAATTAAATTTAAATTCTCAAATTCATCAAAATAATAAGGAGTTAATTGTATGAAAAAGTTACTTGGTGTTGCTGCCATCCTTTTGTTAGGACTTCTCCTGCTTAGCAGTTGTCGACCACCGGAATTGGAAGGCGTTGTGGTAAATATGCAACAAGGTTTGTACGATGAGGCGTTTAATCTGGCGCAGGATGCGGTAAAGAAATATCCCAACGATCCCGAAGCCTGGTTCTTGCTGGGTGAATTGTACGGGCGCAAAGAACAATTTAAAAAAATGAACGAATGTTTCGAGAAAAGTCTGGCTATTTCTCCCAAATTTAAGGATGATATTGAACGGTTGCGCTTCAATTATTTTGCGGAGAATTATAACTCCGGTTTGAAGAATTACTACCAGAAAGCGCTGGAGGAACAGGATCCGGAAAAGAAAAAACAGCTTTTTGAGAAGGCAAAAGAGAAATTCATGAAGGCTTATGAAGCTGATCCCAGCCGCACGGAACCCTTAACTCCCCTTGCCACCTCTTTCCTGCAGTTAGGCGATACCACCCAGGCTATTAACTTCATCGAAAAAGTGGTGAAGAACGAAACGAAGAACGACACCCTGCTGGTTACCATCGGCGATTTCTTTAATCGCATTGGCAAACTGGATAAAGCAAAAGCCATTTATGAAAAAGTGCTGAAGATTAACCCCAATAACAGCATGGCTCATCTTTCGCTGGGCGAACTTTACGTAAAGCAAAATAAAACAGATCTAGCCATTCAGCATTTCCAGAAAGGTATGGAGTTAGAGCCCAACAATGCTTCGATTCCTTTTAATATTGGAATTTTGTACTACAACAGCAAAAAATACGACGAAGCCATTCCTTTTTTGAAAAAGACGTTGGAGATGGATCCGAACAATAAAGATGCCGCAGAAGTGTTGAGCCTGTGTTACATTCAGAAGGCGCAAAAGTGGGTAGAGAAGTACAACGAAGAGAATAATGAGAGCAAAAAGCAGGAGTATCGCAAAAAATTTGAGTTGATTTACGACGAAGCCTTACCCTTCTTGCAGGAAGCAGTGAAAAAATTCCCGGATTCTGCTCTATTATGGAACAATCTGGGTGTGATTTATGCGCAGTTGGGCAACAAAGAAAAAGCGCAGGAAGCGTTTGAGATGCAGAAAAAGTTGCAGGGGAGTAACTGATCGCCTTTTGCGCTTGCTTGAGTACCGGATTGAATTAGCCTAATTTTTGTTATTGTATGTGTGCAATTTCCCCCGATCTCTCCAGTGGAGGTCGGGGATTTTTTTTGATGGAATTTTGCAACGAGAATCGGATGCTGATACTTTCCATCCAAAGGATCCTTCCCGTGCACCCGCCTGCAGATCCCTGTTCACTCATCCACTCGTCCCGCTCTCAGTCCCAGACCCGTTCCGGGAGTCCGTATCGGGTAAGGAACCGTTTGGTCAGAACTCGCGATCGAGCAGGATTCTATTGATGAGTGCACGGGAAGCATCCTATCAATCCACAGATCTTGATGATAGACAATATCCTTCGAATTTTCGGATTGGGTAACTCCATTAATGGGTTAAAATATAATACAAATCCTTAATTTTCATGCTATCAATAAATTGTTTGAAGAAAAAATCATTTTACCTATTGACAAATTTACTTTTTCGGTTTAAATTGGTTTGAATAACAAAACGCTGTTTCACATAATGAAACGTTCTCGTGACTATGCATAATAATTCTGTCAAACGTGCTTTTCAAATTCTGGAAACGTTTACCGTCGATTCACCTCTGCAGGGAGTGACTGAAATCAGTCGTAAAACCGGTTTAAATAAAGCGACTGTTTTTCGTTT
>JALXCH010000299.1 GCA_026991005.1 Calditrichia bacterium
TCCCGAAACAAATGGGTGAGTGCTTCTTTCCAGGCAGCATCTTCTGACATTTTTCCTCCCAGTCGGTTCTTTTACTCCATGAAATTTGTTATTTAATCAAATTTAAGATGCTATACAAAATAAGACAAAAAGCAAAAAGAAATTAAATTAGTGAAATTACAGAAGTTAACTAAAAATTCTTCCACTAAAATTTTTCGCCCTGTTTGCGCAGGAGATTCTTCACCCTGCTAGCGCAGGAGATTCTTCGCCCTGCTTGCGCAGGGCTCAGAATGACAGGTTATGGGAATTGTTATAAAAATAAATAAACAAAAAGTTTGATCATTTCCTCACTACAATAGATATATTTTAATAAAAAAGCAGGAATTTTTCAAATAAAGCACTGCATTTTTCAATGGATTTTTTCTAATAAAGTCAGATTGGGAATTTTTTTTAATCAGGTAAACTATCCCCAGACTCCCAGAGAGTAGAAAATGAATTATTATCGGATGGAGAACTGGAGCGGTTTCTCTGTTCGCATGCAGCTTACCGGATAAAGTAATTTTTCTACTGAAAAGCGGTACACCAATTTCTGCTTAAAAGGAATCATTTCCCGGTAAAAATCAATTTTACACTTCCCCCGCGGTTTTCCAGGAACCCGCTAATAGCATCCTGCCAGAAATATTCCCCCAGCACTCCCATCCGAATGTTTCCCAACACCGTCTGAAATCCCAGAGCAAAGTTCCACTTCCGATAATCCGGCAAGTAGCGGGGTGATTCTTCACTTAAATGCTGACGGGTATGTGAACCCGTCAGTACCCACTGCCAGTTTTTTCCGGTTTCCAGCTCAAAAGCCAGGGCAACCCGATACACCTGTCCCCGAATATTGCGAAATATCTGACTCTGGTAATCATCATATTTATCTCTGATAGGATAATAGCCTATTTGAACCATCCCGGAAAAAGGAAATTTCCCGGTCATTCGGATTCCTCCACCGAATTCCGCTTTGGTGTACCAGCGCGAGCGCTCGGTAAACAAAACATCGAGGTGGGGATGGCGGCTAAACGAAGAGAGGTAATCGGTTCCCAGTCGAGCGCCCAGCCGCCACTGTCCATCACGGCTGCGCCAGCGGATTTCGTAACGGGTGCTCCATTGTGTTGCGAACCAGCCCGCATCCTTCTCCGAGACAGTAGTATAGTTTGTTAAAGCCTGCCGGGGACTTGCATATGCCATCGTGAAAGCCTGTACCAGATGCCCCGGTTCCGCCACCTGAAACAAACTCCCCTGCACCTGCAATGTGCGTTTATCCCGTTCGTGAGTAAATTCTCCCACTTTCACCCGGTACACCTTCTCGCTTCGGTAAAGGCGAACCAGCACATCTTCTCCGGTTAGAATATCGCGGGTGAGTTCAATGCGGTCTTTCACATCCTCATAATGGAGCCAGCCTCCCAATTGCCACTTTTCTGAAATCCGAAACAGGGCACCCACTCCGGGAACAACCCTCCGCCTTAGAATTCGGGCAAAACTGTAACGCCGCTTCGCACCATCAAACAACTGGTAGTAAAGCAAAGCCCCAAACGTCCAGCGGTTCCCTCCTACAGCATACGCGACTTCTACCCGCGGCCCCTGATAAAAAAAATCCCCCACAGTGGTATCGGCAATAATCTGGGGATCATCATCATAGGGGGAAGGTTCCAGCGCATAGGGAACGCTTTTTCGATTTTCCAGGTTGTATTCGATTTTTCCGTACAAAGATTGTTTGGGTGAAAGATGCTGCACACTGGCCAGGGTTACCTGCATCCAATTCCCTGCCGCTGCATCATAATTGCGGTGCAGCTCACCATCAAAACCCCGGATCGTACCTTCCAGCCAGGTCTGATTTTGGGGATAATGCTGCAAAATACCAGCGGGATTTCCGGTAAAGCGAAATGGCGTGAGACGAGCAGAGGATTGCCAGAGCAATAAATCGGTGTACTTAAACACCAGACTGGAAAAATCCTGTGCCGGAAGAAATATGCCCCATCCCAGAAGTAAAACCAGAACAAAATGAGAAATGACAAATCTCAAATTCCAAATCCCAAACAATAAATATCAAATTCCAAATAACAAATCTCAAATTCCAAATCACAGGTATTAAATTCCAAATCTCAAATTCCAAACTTCAAAAAACAAATAACAAAAGCTAAATAACAAATTTCAAATTTTAAAGAGAAAAGAGTGTAAAAATGATTGAAATGCATACATTATACCATATGCTCTATGCTCTATGCCCCTATGCCCTATGCCCTATGCCCCTCCGCCCTTATCCCCCTTATAAACCCTATATACCCTATATACCCTATATACCCTATACACCCTATTTCCCCTATTTCCCTCTTCCCTCCTTCACTCCCCCTAAGGCTCAAAAGGAGTAGGATGCTCCAGTACCTGAAAATCCACGGAACTATCGTTTAAATCCTGTAAACCGCGGCGTGCTATGGATTTACCGCTAAACGAGGTGACACCGTATCCGGTAAAACCGGCATCCAGGCGACGGGTTAAAATTTTAGGCGTTCCGGTACTGGCTTTATATTCTACCGCATCAATAATCTCTTTTAAAGGAATTTGCAGGAAGAATTCCGATCCGTAGGGAAACACCATTTCCACCTTCTGCCACACCCGCCCGCTGGCAATAAAGACTGCATCCGATTTCCGGTTAATAAGGAAATCGTTGTTTCCTTCGTAAATCATATTTTCCAGGTTAGGCACCTGGGGATTGTCCATATCCTGCCCGAACTGATTGTAAAATTCGAAATCGGCCTGCTCCAGATTGACGGAATGGGGATTAATTGCCCGGAAGTTCATGGCATCGCAAGCCAGTACCACCACCTCACCCGGAAGTACTGGCAGCGTATGTCCTCCCGGTTCTCCCGGGAAGCGAAAGGCATAAATGGCCGTCAGGTAATCCACCGAATCCACCTGACTAATCACCGCATCGAAACCCGAGCAACGTCCCACAATCTTCCCATCCAGGTAAACCGTGGTGTCGCCGGGATTAATTAATTCAATAAACTGATCGAAGAAAAGGCCATTTGCACCGGGAGGCCCGCAATAGTACACTTCGTTAATTAGCAACGGGGGCAATGGCTGGGGAGCAATGTAAATCGTATCCTGAACAAACGCCTGAGGCCCCACTTCCATCTCAAGCAAACCGCTCAACCGATAGGCCGAGTTCACTTGATACCTGGCGGAGATGCGATACACCGAAGCGGGTAATCCTCTGGCAACAATTTTCCCCTGGTTATCGGTGTACAACTGTAGCGGAGGACGATATTCTTCAGACAGCAGAACCACTTCTGCTTCCGGTACCGGTGCTGGCACTCTCAATCGACCTGTACTGGTTAGCCCACTGGAATCCATTACCACCAACTCGATCCGGGCACTTCCATCGGGAACCATGGGCCGGGCAGGATCGCATCCGAAGAATATCCCTCCTCCCATAAAAAGAAATATACCCAGCAGAGCCAGAGTCCCCCACCAGGAATAGCCTCCACGGAAAAAGGTTTTCATCCAATTATACATGATTTGTGAACTTCTCATAATTTTTTGGAATATCCCTGTTGCACTTTGTTCAATCTGGAGACGTTAAAAATACTATTGGACTGTTAAACTATCCCGGTTCATTTCATGAACAAGAATTATTCGCTTTTTTCATAATAACAAATATTAAAACAAATAGCGCTTATTTTTATGAAAAAATACAGTGAATTTCCGGGGAATACAAATAAAATTTCCGGCAGAGATTTCAACGCACCAGGATGCTAAATTCCACCCCGTAAAAAATTTCCGGATTGGCAGTCCGGGTCATTCCGTAGCGATCCTGAAAATATCCCCGCTCATTCAACACATTATTCACAAAAAAGGAAACTTCCGATCCCGGGAACAGTCGTTTACTCACCAGCAGGTTGAGCAATACGGTTGCCGGGTAGCGAAAGGGATATCGCAAACGCTCGTCCAGTGGCCGTTGCAACTGCCAGCGCGCTACCTCCTCCCGGGTAATTTCGCGATAGCGCCCCTCCTCCACCACACCTCTGGCAAACTGCACCGCTGCCGGGTAATCCACCTGAACATCCATATGGTACGGCACATGATGCAGGGTAACCGTAAACCATAATCCCAGCGAGCGATGCAGATAATCCAGCCGAAGGGTGTAAGAAAAGCGTTTCCGCCAGTGGGGGAGCGCAGGATAAACGGGGTAGATGGAACGCTGAACCGGATTTCCGGAAACGGTGTCCGAAACCACCACCGGTGCGGAGACACTGCCCGTAAACTCACTTCCGTAGCGGCTGTAGGTGTAAGCTCCATTCACATGCAGCATAAGATTCAGGCGGGGGAGATAAACCGTTTTCAAGGCAAACTCGATCCCCCGGCGATCCGTCCAGGCTGCATTGCGGTAAACATGGTAATCTCGCTGGAACACCTCCTGGCTCTCCACCAGTTGGTTCTCTCCGCTTAACGGCCAGTTGGGCCAGAAGTACACCTCTCTGCGGTAAGGCAGTTGCACCGCTACGGGAATGTCCCGGGTGTACTGTCGAAACAGGGCGATGCGACTCCGCAGGTATCGCCCAAACCACTCCCCGGCCACTTCCCACTTCTCCTGGGAAAATGCTTTGAGATGCGGATTTTCTACCGACAACCAATGGGTATGGATGAGAGGCACAGTATCGTTCCCCACGGTGCCGGATTCCATCACATCCACAAACAGAGGGGCGGGGAAAATCTGTGCTATAGGGGGTAGTTTACTGCTCTGCCCGTAACTCACGTGGACTCGCCAGCCCGGCCAGGGTTCCACCCCAAGCTGCACCCGCGGTTGCAAAAAACTTCCGTTTTTTCCCCGGAACAGAGCAGGCCCGCCCATACCGTCGGGATTGTACACATCGGCCCGGAGTCCCAGATTTACCTGCCAGGAGGTAAAGCGATGAAAACGGAGCACATCCTGCACGTAATAACTCAAATGGCGCATGGGCGGTACCCGGTCGAAGCGATCGGGACGTTTACCCACCGCACCGTAAGGTGGGTAAAGCGGATTGAACTGCTTACCGCTTCCGGTATTGGCCAGGTAGCGAAACGCGCCACCCAGTAGCCAATGATGCCGAATCCCCAAACCACGATGACGCAGCTCCAGTTTTGCTCGCACCCCGGCATCCCATTCCCGCCCCCGGGTGCTCACTTCCCAGATGTAGCCACCCACCAGCGGCACCGCTACCTGAACCCCATCATCCTCACGATCCGACACATATGTCGCTTCCATCTGTTCGTAGCGGCTTACCCGGCTAAGGCGCCTGCGGTAATGAAGGTGCCCGTTCACCTCCAGGTGTAAACCCGGCCTAAATTGCCACCCAAATTGCTGGAAATACTGCAGGGCAAAATCCCGATTGGCCGCTTCGGTGGCGTGCACATCCCCCACCACCTGGTAATTCTCAAAAAACTGCAAATAAGTTAGTTTTTCCTTCATTCGCCACGAGCGGTGCGCTGGTTTATGGGAAAATTGTGCCTGCAAATGGACGCGAGACACTTCATCCCCCTCGATGCGTAAATCCCGAAGACTGTAGGCATAATTTACATTTAAATGAAAAATGTGCCCGGGTGCCAGTTGCATCCCTCCCCCTAAATTCAACTCCCGGGTATCGGGATTGCTTTTTAATTTGAGGCGCAACGGCTCCACTCCGGAACGGGTTTCTACCTGAATAATTCCCCCGGCTACATCTCCGTATTCCACCGAAGGTACCCCGCTAATCACCCGGATGCGCTTGAGGTTATCCGCCGGGATGTGCCGTAAATCCACTCCGCTACCGGCGGTGCTCTGTACCTTGCTCCCCAATCCCACTCCAAAACCGGTGTTCAAATTCATTTCGTTACTTACCGGTGCACCATCCACTAAAATCCGGGTACCAAAAAGTTCTGCCCGATCATCCACCTCCTGCC
>JALXCH010000300.1 GCA_026991005.1 Calditrichia bacterium
AAATCTGGGAATAGGTGTGGTTATTAGTCTGAACACTTCTCGCAAAATCGGAGGGAAGGGGGAAGAAGTAACCCTGCTCACCCATCTTCATGTGCGGGAAGATCTGCTGCAATTGTATGGATTTTCCGATGCTGAGGAACGGGATATGTTCCGCCTGCTCATCAATGTGAGCGGCATCGGGCCGCGGCTGGCCATCACCATCCTTTCGGGATTGAGTGTGCCGGAACTGGTGCAGGCCATCGCTACCGGCGATTTTAAATCGCTAACCCGTATCCCCGGAGTGGGCAAAAAGACCGCCCAGCGGGTGATTCTGGAGCTGAAGGAGAAAGTAAAAGCCGAGGTAGTGGAGGAATTTCCCGAAGCGGTACAGATTTCCCCGGAGCAGCATCAGATATTTGGAGAGGCGGTGCTGGCGCTTATTACCCTTGGTTACAAGCAGGAAGAAGCAAAGCGAGCGGTGCAAAAAGTTCTGCACGCTGGTGGCGCGGATCTACCGGTGGAAGAAGTAGTAAAGCAGGCTTTGAAGGAAGCCTGGAAGTAACACTTTAGTTAACCGACTTCACAAATTCATAGAAATCGTACCAAAATGGTATTATATTAATAAAATGTGAATTGAGTGTTAAGAAGAGCATGAGCGATCGAGATATCATCAGTCCCCGACCCTTAAGCGAGGATCAGGAATTTGACATAAGCCTGCGACCGGTAACACTGGAGCATTTTGTGGGGCAGGAGAAGGTCAAGGAGAACCTGCGCATCTACATTCAGGCGGCGCGGCAGCGGGGCGAAGCTTTAGACCATGTGCTTTTGTATGGCCCACCGGGATTGGGAAAAACTACACTGGCGCACATCATCGCCAATGAGTTAGAGGTGGATATTAAAACCACCTCGGGTCCCGTGCTGGATAAAGCGGGCGACCTGGCCGGATTGCTCACCAATCTAAAGGAAAACGATGTTCTTTTCATCGACGAGATTCATCGTTTGAACAATGTGGTGGAAGAGTATCTCTATTCGGCCATGGAAGATTTTACCCTGGACATTGTGATCGATCGGGGACCGAATGCGCGCAGTATTCAGATTCAGTTACCGCGCTTCACGCTCATTGGTGCAACCACGCGCGCCGGTTTGCTTACTTCCCCCATGCGCGCCCGGTTCGGAGTCATTGCCCGGCTGGATTACTACCGTCCCGAAGATTTACAGAAAATTATTTTACGTTCCGCCCGAATTATGGGGGTCGAGATTTCGGAGGATGGTGCTTTTGAGCTGGCCCGTCGTTCCCGGGGCACCCCGCGTATTGCCAATCGCTTGTTGCGCCGCACCCGGGACTATGCCCAGGTGAAAGCAGAAGGCAAAATTACCCGCGATATCGCCGACCAGAGCCTGAAATTGCTGGAGGTGGATGAGCTGGGGTTGGATGAGATGGACAAACGCATCATTCGGACCATCATCGAAAAATATAATGGGGGACCCGTGGGGTTAAATACCATTGCCGTGGCAGTGGGCGAAGAAAGCGATACTATCGAAGAAGTGTACGAACCTTTTCTAATTCAAGAAGGCCTGATTAAGCGCACCCCCCGGGGAAGGGTGGCAACGCGCCTGGCCTACGAACATTTTAATTACACAATGAGACAACATGGAATCCAGGAACGATTATTT
>JALXCH010000301.1 GCA_026991005.1 Calditrichia bacterium
AAACTGAAGTAGTATGCTTCCTCATCTTCCCCCAGAATAAAGCCAAACTTTTTTATCGGATCCAGCATTTTGATGATGCCATATTCCATGGATATTCCCTCCGATTTTTAGGGAAATATAGGAGGTTTCTGGGGCTGGAACAAGATAAACAAGCGTTCCGCCTCGGGAGAAGCGTGCTACAAAATTGGAAATTCCAAATCCCAAAAGCCAATTCCCAACTTATAAATACTAAACCCCAAATACCAAAATAAAACGCGTTAAATTCCAAAAAACAAATGATTTAACAGCTTCTTTTTTAACCTAATTGTATTTTATTCGTGCTCATTCGTGCTATTCGTGGTTAAATGTAAATTTGTATTATTCGTGGTTAAACATTCATTCGTGTCCGTTCGTGTGATTCGTGGGCAAGTTATTCTTAATTAGCGGTTAGGTCAAAAATACAGAGACCCTCCGGCATTGGCCAGAGGGTCTCTGGAGACGGAGCCTGGAAAGAAAATTTATTTTTTCGCCTGCTTCCGCATATTTTCCGCCAGCTCTTTAATTTCCACCAGGTCTTTTTTCAATTTGGCATAGCCATACCAGGTTGTGTAATCGGGATTGATATGGAAAGCACCCTGATAGGTTTTCATGCGGTGGTCCATAAACATTTCGTAGAGAATTTCCTCGATGTGGGTATCCACTTCATAGAAATTTAACAGGTCGGGATAAGGCCAGGTGGCCTGATTGGTCTTTTTGGGAATGATGCCATCGCGGTAGAGGTCGGCAATGGTTTCGATGGCTTCGGCAAAGAGCTTGTCGGCGGCTTTAATCATTTTATCGGCATTTTCCAGATTTTCCCGGGCGAAGTTGGCGGAATGGCATTGCTGACAGACTTTCTGCATTTTATCGCGTTCGGCCTGCCACTCTTCGGCGGTCAGGCGAGCCAGCTTTCCGGCTTTCACCACATCCAGCCGGGGCGTGGGATTCCCTTTATCGTCCAGGACGCCCAGAGCTTTGAGGATGGTGGCACGGTAGCCCATCCATTCCTGGTCGGCTTCCGGCAGGCGCAATGCTAGGAAACCCCAGGCACTCATTACCTGATGGTCGCCGTTGGGCATGTGACAATCCTGACAGGTAGGACCGCGATGGGCTTTGCGATCCAGCAGGTAAGCCGAACCGTGTTTGGAGTGGTACCACATTTCCCACTGGGCGTGGTCGAATCCTACATGGCAATTGTTGCAGGCCTCCGGTTCACGCGCTTCGGCAGCCGAAAAGGCATGTCGGGTGTGGCAATTCTGGCAATCCATGCCGTATTTGTAATATTTCCGTAATTCATTCTGCCGAACTTGCTGATCTGTGACTCCCAGGTTATGGCAGCCGTTACATCCTTTTTGCCCGGCAATGAATGCCTCGGGCTGTTTGTGGGCAAAATCCGGAAAAGCGGTAATGGCGACCAGCCCCAGTGCATGTTTCCCGCTCATGTACTGGTTCACCTGCTCTTCGTGGCACTGTTTGCAGGTGCTGATGGTGGGCAATTGCGCTTTGTCCGCATCGTTGGCGCTCATGTGGGCATCGCCGTGGCAATCCGCGCAGGTCATGCTCTCGGCCATTTTTCCACGATTGAAATCTTTCACAATCCCCGGAGTGACCTTTTTATGGCATTCCTCGCATTTGGAGTTGACAGCCTGGAGGGGAGTTGCCAGGAAAAACCCCAGTACAAAAATCACTGCGAGCAATGCCAGCACCCGAAGCCATAAATTTTGTTTAATATTTCGCATGGGAGACCTCCTCATTTTTAATTTGGGCTATTCAAATCTATTTCTTTTAATCCGCTTTAATGCCAAAGCATGATGTCCAGTAGCTGGTTTATTTTCCGTAGCAGAATAAATCTCGAAGAGCGTTTCGGAATGGGTAAAATTCAGGTAACTTCTGAGGAGACTTTCTTTTAGCGTGAAGCATGTTACATTTTTCACCTAAACTGATAAAGGGATTTGAGCCTGACATTTTTAATAGAGCCATTATTGTAAATCAAAAAAATATTTGCAGACATAATTTACGTGAAAAAAAGAGCTTTGTCAATATTAATCCGGGTTTAATAGGAAAATTTTTCTCTTTCCACCAACATTAGGTATTGGCCTTAATCTTCACCCGGTGTTAAGAATGCTATGTCTTCAGCGTTGTTGCTCGCTATCAGAAACCGGGAGAATTTTGTAAAAACACATCTAACGATTTTCCACTTCCGTAGTTATCTGGTTATTAAAGAATCTGGTAAAAATCTTGCAAATTGAGGAAACATTTTTTACAAAAAAAATTCCGTTTTCAGGGTAAGTTTTTATACAATTGCTCCAGAAGCTCTGCCACGGAGGGAGCACCTTCTTCCCACCCCTGAAAATAGCTTTGCAGCTGCGGGCGTGAAATGAAATTTTGTGCCATTGCCAGGTTCAGGATGCGGGTATCGTCCAGTGCTCGTTTCAGTAACTTGAAACGCAAAGAGGGGAAAATTCCCGCACGCCCGGAAAATCGGATGGCATACAGCAGGAAATTTTTCCCATTTCCCACCTTTGTGTCGTACACAAAACTTCGCCAGGCGAGAAATCCCCGCCAGCCATTCCACCACACCCGATAGATGCTCTGTTTATTCCGCCCGCCGGATTGTGAAATTTGTGGAGTGTTTCCGTATTCGTACACCATCTTTCCCCGGGAGGCCAGTTCCCGGGCTTTGCGCCGGGCAAAGGAATCTTTTAAGGAGTGGTGAGAGATGACCCAGATGTCCACCGGTTGCAAAATGCGATCCCCACCGTTTATTCGAAAATCCTTCCTTCGGGAACCGCGGTGCTTTTCACAATAAAAATGAGAAATATCTATTCGAAAGCGTACCTGCACCGGGGGAGCGTCGGCAAATACCCGATGGGTTAAATCGCAGTAGTAGCGAAGTGCCCGGTAATCTTCTACCCCTTTTGGTTCATCCAGATTCCAGGGAATTTTATTTTTGGAACTCGGTTTCTGGTTGCAATACACCTGAAAAACCGTCTGCGTCCAGCCCTTTTCTTTAAAATGGCGGATGTACTCGCGTGCCACTGCTTCCCACATTTGTTCGTAGCGCGCGCGATGATTCAAATAATCGGTAAACGGTGCCGGCCAATCCGGATTAAAAGGAAGATAGAAATGCGACAGCGGCTTTCCATCTTCAAAAGCGCGTCCGGTAAAATAATCCCCGTACCGGGCATCGAACGTTTCCCAATCCAGCAAAAGGTGTTGCGGATCCGGATTTACCAATCGAGGCGCCATGTGTTTGTGCGTCCGTCCCCGCTGGCTTTTGTAGGGTAGAGGATTGAGCACCCCGCCATGACGATGAATCATCCGGAAGATTTTTCGTTCCTCTGCAATCTTCTTCTTCAGCGGAAGTTTTTTACCAAATACCCGCAGGTATCTGTCTCCATATTCATTTAAATCCATTTCGCAGGAAGCCGGGGGCAATGGAGTTTGCTTCAGGTTTAACACCAGGGTAAGGGAGTCAACTTTGCCGGAACCGGAAAAGCGCATCTTCCAGCGAAAATTTTTACCTGCCCAGGAAGTGCCAGTGGGCACCTCCAGCCACAGAATGCGCCAGCGTGCCTGTTCAGGGAAAAGGAGCAAATCCTCCGGAAACTGGTACCGTGTCCCCCTGCGTAACAAAGGAATTAAAATATCCGGGAGGTTTTTTATCTCCTTTGTTTTTTTGTTCTTTACCTGTACCATCCCAACACTGAAAAGATGCAGTTCCGGGGGGGCATTTCCAGAAACTTCCAAATGCCGGAACTGAGCATTCCGGCACACTAGCTGCACCATTTTCCACTCCCCGGGGAAGGCTGTAAGCACCACCACGCTATCGGCAGGCAGAGCAAACTGTTCAAACGAAACCGGCGTTTTGGTTTCCTGTACCACCATCCCATCCAGGGGATTAACCTTCACTTCTGGCGGAAGAATCTGTACCTCCCGGGTAAATCCCCTGCCCAACCACATCAAAACAAAAAACCCGAGCAAAATTCGCTGCAGGTGCTTTGCTTCCGTATTCATGGCGTCTCCAATACAAATTTCATTTTAAAAATAGTAAAAACTTTTTAAATTTAACAATGATTTTCACCAGGAATGAAGCAGGAAATACCACAGGAGATTCACATTGAAGTCAATCAAAACTGCGTTGCAAATTACGTTACGTCATTTACAAAAAACATCCCTGAGCAAACCTTATCTCACTTCCCGGAGAATGGAGTTTCATATTTCCCGCCGGATGCGGGAGAAACTGAAGGTGCAGCAGGAGCTGTTTACCACCAGCGGAAATGTGATTATCCCCAACTTTCAGGCGGCGCGGCTTCTGGTGCAGGAGCTTAACCGGCTGCGTCCCCGGGAGAAAGCGGTAAAGGCCAGCCAGCTCAATGCCCTGGGGCTTATTGATGAGATTCTGCATTATGTAGTGGAACTGTACCGCCAGCAGATGGATGCCCGGGTAATAGAGGAGGCACTAAGTTGGCTAGAGGAGGAAGTGGGGGCTGCAGAACTGAACGAAGCGCTGCTGGAGTTTGTTCGACAATTCCCTCCGAAACCGGTGTACCAGGGCGTACAGAGTGCAGAGGAATATCTGACGGCTCCCCTTCACCGTCAGATGGCACTGGAGGAGATGCTTCTTTTATGGCTGGCAAACAAGAATCCGGCGTTTCGGACATTCCAGGAACTCTTTGACGACACCCCGCTGCGAGAGTCCACATCCTACCTGAAAATCATGGAGGAACTGTACTCCTTCTTCGACACCAAACCTCCCTTTGGTCCGGATCAGCAGAATCTGGTGGAGATGCTGCGCACACCCGCTAAATTGTACCCGGATTCGCTTACTGGGCAATTAAAATTCATTCGCAGCCGCTGGAAGTTACTGCTGGGGAAATTCTTGCTTCGTTTGCTCTCGGGGCTGGATTTTATCAAAGAGGAAGAGAAACCGGTTTTTGCCGGACCAGGACCGGCACGGGTGTACCGCTTTACCGGCGAGGAAGAAGAACCGGAGCAATTCAGCCCCGATCTGGACTGGATGCCCCGTCTGGTGCTCATTGCCAAAAGTACCTACGTGTGGCTGGATCAGCTTTCGCGTAAGTACAGGCGCCCCATTACCCGGCTGGATGAAATTCCCGATGAGGAGCTGGATCAACTGGCGCGCTGGGGATTTACCGGGCTGTGGCTCATCGGGTTGTGGGAACGCAGCAAAGCCTCCCAGCGCATCAAACAGTTGTGCGGAAATCCCGAAGCCGTAGCCTCGGCCTATTCGCTGTTCGATTACGAGATTGCCGCCGATCTGGGTGGGGAAGATGCGTTTCAGAACCTGAGAGCCCGTGCCTGGCAGCGGGGCATCCGCCTGGGCGGCGATATGGTACCCAACCACATGGGCATCGATTCGCGCTGGGTCATCGAACATCCCGACTGGTTCATCTCTCTGAATGAATCCCCATTCCCTTCCTACACCTTCAACGGCCCCAATCTCTCCTGGCATCCGGATGTGGGTATCTACATCGAAGACCATTACTACGACCGCACAGATGCAGCGGTGGTGTTTAAGCGGGTAGATTTCCGCACGGGCGACACCCGCTACATTTACCACGGAAACGACGGCACCAGCATGCCCTGGAACGACACCGCTCAATTAGACTATCTGAAAGCGGAGGTGCGCGAGGCGGTGATTCAAACCATCCTTAAGGTGGCGCGTAAATTCCCCATCATTCGCTTCGATGCCGCCATGACGCTCACCAAGAAGCACTTCCAGCGCTTGTGGTATCCCGAACCGGGCAGCGGTGGCGATATTCCCACCCGCGCCGAACACGGCATGACCAAAGAGGAATTCGACCGGCACATGCCCAAAGAATTCTGGCGCGAAGTAGTGGATCGGGTCGCTCAGGAAGCACCCGACACCCTGCTGCTGGCCGAAGCCTT
>JALXCH010000302.1 GCA_026991005.1 Calditrichia bacterium
CAAAGTTCTCAAGAGGAAAATGTATGGCTTTAGAGATTTTGAATTTTTTACGCTTAAAATTTTGGATTTACATAACCATAATATTGATTTAAAAGGAACATGATGTACTCAAATTCCGGAAGAGCCAAAAATAATATCTTTTGAAAACTCCTCAATAACATTTTTTTAGAAGCAATGAGAACAATATTTAATAGAAACAAATTTCCCCTCCGGATTTTTTACTGGTTGGTTCTTCTAACCCTCTCGATTCTGTATTCAGAACTGGTGACGGCTCAATCCTCTGCAGAAGAAAATTATGGTAAAATAAAAGCGTCGATTTCCCGGGCGCGGGCGAATTTCCAGGAACGTTTCGAGAAATGTACAGGTGACACCTGTAAAACAGAGATCATTCAAGAAGCAAGGCAGTATGTTTTTAATATGTTGACGGACAGCATTTTTCCCGCATGGTATGGTACACGCTGGGATTTTAATGGAACCACCCGGGTTCCCGGTAAAGGGGGTATCGCCTGCGGCTGCTTTGTGATTTTTACCCTTCAGGATGCGGGATTTCGTATTCCCTCAAAAATGTGCCAACAACCGTCAGAAAATATCATCAAAAATTTAGCCCGGCCCGGAAACATCAAACGGTTTTCCAATAGCACCCCAATGGATAAAATCGAGGCGTGGATTCGCAAAAAGGGTGAAGGATTATATATAGTGGGTCTGGATATTCATGTGGGTTTTATCATCTACAAAAATGACAGCATAACCTTCTGCCACTCCAACTATTACAATCCTCCCTTAAGTGTGGTAAACCAGCCTTTAACGGAAAAAAGTCCCTTAACAGATTCCCAATATCGGGTTATTGGCAAGATTCTGGATGATAAAGCCATCGAGAAGTGGATAAAAGGGGAAGACTTTACGCAGAAATATGATTATTTTAAACATTGATTTTATCTGTTTTAATTGTACACACATTCATCAATATCAAAGTCAATTTTAGAAAATTTTATTTTGGTAGAAGGGGATATTAGTACAAATGAAATGAATCAAAATATGAGAGAATTTTGTCCTTTTTAAAGAGAACAGTTTTTTTAACAACTTCAGTTTTAAGAATATGTGAATTTACTCAGATTTTGCCCTTAACGAATTTTTTACTCGGAATCTTTTATCTTCGTGGTAAGGCGACTACAAATTCATTTTCAATTTCTTCTAAAAGAACATCTTTGTTGAGATGTTCCTTAACAGCTTGAATCATTCGGCGAACACCACTGCCTAAATCGGTAACCAATCCCATTTTAGAAAGCAGATTGTAAATGGTTGGGTTACGCAAAACGTGCGATCCACCGATTTTCATGCTTTCGATAGTTACCGTATTGGGGAGACGCCCCGGGGTACGAATTTCCACCCGATTATTGTAGATGATGATACGAATTGGCGCATCAATCGTGTAATCCCGATGTGCAATAGCGTTAATAATGGCCTCTCGTAAAGCTACTTCTGGTATTTCAAGTTGTGGTTCTGGCTCAAATCCCTTAATTATATGGCGCTCTGTTAAATACAAATTGAGAAAATTTCTGGTATTTTCAATCATCTCCGGGATTTTTCCTGTAATATTTTTTCGGTCGGCTGGAGGAATAGAAAGATCGTCTCCTCGAATTAAAGCAGTAATAATTTTATAATTTGGTAAAAAATCTTGAGGTTTCTTTCCAAAAAAAAGCAAACCGGCAACGGTAGGTTGTTTGTGAGTATTGATACAGTGTAAATTTCTTAAATAATTCTCCAATTCATCTTCCTGTGCTTCAATATCCAGGTAATTCTGTAAAAACTCTTGAAAATACGGCAAGTCAATATCAGAGAAAGTAGCTAAATTTACAGGTGTTTCGTCAAAATATAGGCTTTCTCCTGCTTGAAATAGCCGTAATAATTCTTCGCGAGTGGCCTGGCGACAGCGATTTGTGGAGCGAATGTAATATTGCCCGCTTCTTGTCCGGTAGGGACGTTGATTCCCCCTGGGAATATTAATAATCAAAACTATTTTTTCATCAATGTTAACCGATTCCTGCAAAACCGAAATGGGAGGTTGACATCGGTGAAATGCTACATCATCCACGATGCGCATTTTCTCATCTAAATTATCGATACCAATGATTTCTCCCGAATCACTCACACCAATAATTAATTGCCCGCCATCTGTATTGGCAAAACATACCAGTTGTTTAGCTAATTCATTCCGGTCTGGTAATTGCGCTTTAAATTCTGTATGATAATCTTCTCCTCTGGCAATTCGCTCAAACAGTTCTATGTCATTCATTTAAGATTTCTCCATATTTTTGAGCCCGCTTTTGGAATGCTTCCTCTCCTCCTTCCATAATTTCCTTAACATCTTCTCGGATACTACTCACATCAATCGAACCGGTATGAACAATCTGGCATGTTTCATCCACAGCATCCAGAACGACAATTTGCTCTGCGTCTCCCAGCACTGGTATGTTGGCATTGTGGGTAGCAAGAATAATCTGTTTTTTCCCCTTTAATCCTCGAAGAATTTTGACTACATCTTCGTAAATGAAGCGGTTATCTAAATCTTCCTCCGGCTGGTCAATTATCAGAATTCGATTTTCCTGGGCAAACAAAAGGAGCAGTAATGCCGTAGCTTTCTGTCCCGCAGAGAGTTTCTTTAATTCTTCAAATGTTTCATTAATTTTCAATTTAATAATAATTTTATCTTCCGGGAACAATGTTTCCAGCTCAAATCGTCGTTGATCTTCGCTGAACCATTCCACAAATCGTTTAGCCTGGGCTTCGGTGAGGTGAAATTGCTCCTGAAGTAATTTTTCTCCATTGTCCACATAAGAGGCGAGTTCAATTCCATCCATTGTATGATGGGCGTCGTTGAGAATCGCTTCCAGAGCGGCTTGTTGGATTTTAGCTCCTCTGGTAATTTTAATTAACTCTTCTTTGAATTTTTCAATTTCACCTTCAAAAACAACTTCCAGTTTAATCCTGCCTGCTAATTTTTGATTTAATTTTTCAATTTGCTCCTTCCGAATTTGAAAAATAGTATGCCGTTGCTCTTTCACTTTTTGTAAAATATTTTTGCGCTGTTCCAGAAGATTTATAAGCGATTTTTCGATTTTTTCTAATCTTGCAACAAATGGTTCAATCCGTAATTTTTCCTGAATCAATGCATCATATTTATCAGGCTCTAACCCTTCTTGCTGCAATCTCTGTTTAATTGTCACGGCTTCTTTCTCGATTGGAATTTTAACTGTTTCCCACTTTGTGTAAAGTGCATTCAGCTCAGTAATCATATTTTCGAATTGTTCTGTAATTGCCCTTTGATGTTGAGTAAGCAATTCTTTCAATTCTTCGACTTTTTTAGCGGTCGTCAACAAAATACTCCTATGTGCGCTTTTCCCCGATTCAAGAGTCTGGATTAATGAAAATAATTCATCTTCTGCATCGGTGAATGTCTCCTGGAAATTAGATAGAATTTCTTCCACGGTTTTTCTGGTGGATAACAATTTTTTCTCATCTCTCAATATTTCTGTGTAACTCTGAAGTTTTTCAGCTACCTGCAATCTTTCAAATGTTCTGATTTTTGCATTAATTGTTTCCAACCTTTGTTGGTATTCTTCTTTTTGCGCCAATTTTTCTTTTAATTTTAATATTTCCCGGGCATTGTCTTTTAGCTCAATTAAAAGTCTCTGAAATTTCCTTATTTCATTTGAAACCGCTTCTCCAATGAACTGATCGATTAAATGGAGCTGGAATTCCGTTTTTAAAGACAAACTGTACAACTCTTTTTGACCTAAAATGATTGGGGTTGATTGGTTCTCGAAAATGTCAGCAGGTTCCATTTCCAGCTTTTCCTCATCCGCATCAAACACTTCGGGCGATTTCCCAACAATTCGCCTGACGGTATATTTTTGTTTTCTTCGTCCAAAAAAACGTTCAATTTCTACCTCAATCAATCCACCGCTTCCCACCACGCTTTGCACAAATTCTGTACGAAAAGAGGCATCCGAATAAATTGGCAAATTTAATGCATAACGTAGGGTCTCTATAATGGCAGATTTTCCAACACCGCGACCACCAATAAAAGTGTTTAATTCCGGATTAAAATCGATATGAATATTCTTCAGAAAGGAAGAACCCGTAATTTTAATTGAAGTGATACGGTCAAAAAAGAATTCCGGTTTTTCGTATAGACGTACTCTGGTTTGAGGATCGTGCAGGGCAATTTTGAAAGCATCGATGGAGAAGGAACTTAATTTTAGATAGGTCGCGCGTTTTTTCCCATTGCGCTGTTTAGTACCGATTTCGGCAATTGATTTGGGGTCGCTATTCTCCAGCATGGCGAAAGTGTCGAAAAAATTACGAGGAATTTTGTTGGTGCTAAATAAACGTTCTCTTTTTTGTTCAGAAATGTACTCAATTGCATCGGATACCTGTATAATTCCAGCCACTTGAGGCAAGGAAATGGAACGAATTAATCCTTTATCATCTTCCGGGTGAGGTATAACAATTAAACAATTGAAATTTTCTCTTATTCTTTTCAAAATAGAAAGAACGTCCTGATTGGAATTAATATTCCGGTGATTAGAACCTTTTTGAGTTATTTCCCGAAAGAAGGGCTCCTGCGGATTCCTATCGAGGGCGCTAATAAAACGATTGATCCCGTCAATATTTTCATCATATTCAAAAATGATTAAAATATGAACACCTTTTCCTTCCTCAATAGACAATTCAATCCCCGGAAATAAAAAGATATCTTCTTGTTCAGCTTTTTCCCGAAGCAATGTAAACCAATCTTTTCGAATTTGCTGGTAATCGGTAATAGCACCGACAAGAATATTTTCTTTTTTCAGTTGGGAAATATATTGACTGGAAATTTTTTCTCGCTCCTCAGATGAATCTAAATTTACCCCGGCGGGCAAAACGAAAGAATGAACGTGAGGAGAATGCAAATGAAAATCAACCCTCACCCAGTGTGCACCGTTTGAGAAGAATGGCATTTTTTTATTCATTTTTTAGTCACCCATTTGTAAACAGATGCCCTTTAAAATAAATATAATCACTTAAAATTTTGTTTTATATTAAAAAACATTCTTAACATTTTAAAGTAAAATTTTTTCATTTTTACGGTATCCAATATCAAATTGACATATTGAAATTGTCAAGCTCATGTGTAACTCATGATTCAGAAATTCCGCATATTTTTATTTTAACGTACTTTTTAATCCCATGTGCCGGAAATAAATCGGTTCCTCACAACTCCGTAAAACCTGGTGGTCTGAAAATTCTGTGAACATGAGTAATGTATTTCTTGAGGATGCCGGACAATATGTATGTCCCATCGGTTCCCATAATCTCTTTTCTGAATAGCAATTTTCCCTGGTTCGATCCACGTTTTTGCCATCTGCGAAAAAGTGTGCACCAATTGAATTCGCTTTTCTATTTGTGGGTCTATTAATTCCTTGGATGAGAATTCCTGATTTTCGTCTCTGCCAGGGTTTAAATTCTCTCCTTTTTTCAATAGATATGGGAAATTTTCCGTTTTCCCCATTGGAAGAATGTAGGATCGTTTTTAAATTTAGTCCTTATTTTTGGTTATTGGGAAAAATAAAAAGGAGATGTTTATGCGCGATAAACTGGTGGAATTAATCCCGGAGTTTGATTTGATTCAAGATAGCGATTTGAAGGAGAAGGTGTTAAAGGTGTGGGAGCGGGCACTGAAAATGCGCAATATGCAGCCGGAAGATATGCTGCGTATGCCGTTTACCCTGCTAATTAAGCCCTGCCCTGCTAATTTTGTGGAACATATGCGGGGAGTGGTGCAGGTGGCGTATCAAGCGGCGCGCAGTTTAAAGGACGTGTACGGCGACCGCATGCCGATAAACCTGGACTACTTATTGGCCGGTGCGTTGTTGCACGATGTGGGTAAAA
>JALXCH010000303.1 GCA_026991005.1 Calditrichia bacterium
GCTTCGCAGCATGGATCGCTCACATACTACGCTCGTTCGACTACATGACCAAACAGGCAATTATCATGATAAGCTCCTTTCAGCTTATGAGACTCGCCAGCCTTGCCCTGGCGCACCGAATAAACACGAATGAAAAAAATAAGTGTTTATTGAAGATTGTAATTTGGAATTTGGTGTTTGAAATTTTTGCTTTCGCTGCGCTCGTTGCGCCCGCTGCGGTTTTAAAAATTTGTATTTTGGATTTGGGATTTGGAATTTCGTACAAGATATTTTTTCCATTGCTGAGGCTTTATCCAAACTGGAATTTCAGGATTAATTGGCTGGAATTTTAGAGTTTGTTGCGCGACTGTCCATAGTATTACCCGGGAAAGCAAGTGAAAATATTTCAAAAAGAACCATTTTTAAAAATAAAGGGAAAATTAAAAACCCTCTGTTAGCACTGTAACAGAGGGTTTAATCTTCAGTTTAGTTATTCCAATTCAATTACCGCTGGAGCATAGCGTCACGTTTTTTATTCCACTGCACCCAATCCGATTTCGCATCCTGTACCGGGTCAAATTCCGATTTTTCGTAACTTCCGTCGGGGCGAACCACAATTTGCTGCTGCGCTTTGATGATTTCCAGCCACTCTTCCATGGTTACCGTGCGGGGACCCGCCACATCGGTAGGTCCGGAAACATCCCTCGGCGGCCAATCGGGTTTTACCTGCTTCTCCCCTGCCCCTTTCTCCTGCGGACTTTCCTCTTTCATCCCCATGGAGGGATTGTAGGGTTTCACTTCTACTGCCCCGTCGTACACCCGCAATTGCGTGGTGGAATCCGGCGCCACATCGATGCGGTAAATGGTACCGCGCACGGCAATCACTGCCGAAGGAGATTTTACCTTGAAATAATCGTCCTTGGAAAAAACCTTGCGTACGGTGGACCAGAGCTTTCCCACATTCAGAAAAGACTCCGCTTTTACCGTTTTTTCCGTTACTACCACTTCTTCCAGCGTATAAATGGAATTTTCGTCGATGCGAACAACATCCCCGTTTTTCAGGGTAATCTCGCACCGGGATTCTTTGCGAGTCTCAATTTTGTCACCCGGGAAGACATCCATGTTAAAATGCGCCATTTGCAGCTCCGAACTCCCGGCACGAATGACAAACACCCGATTCAGTGGGAAGGTAATCTTCCCCACCGGTTCCTGAGCCGCATTCCCCACAATGAGAAACGACAGAACAAGCGCCACCAAAACAACTTGAAGCATTCTTCGCATAATTAGGCCTCCCCGCTTCGATTTTTGGATTCAGTTAAATTTGTCTTACCTTCCATACTCAACGGCACTGCCTCCATTTTTCCGGAGAAGAATGAAACACCAGAATTTTTCTACACCCAGTTCCTTTGCATCTTCACAGAAAAAAACCTCCCGGAAAAATCCCGGCTATTTCAACCGTACCATATCCCCTTTTTTAATGCCGGTACCGGAAATAATAATGGCTTTACAGGCTTTGCCATTGGCCACATCCTGCACCACTTTAATTTTACCAACCACCTGTTCTTCGCTACCCAGCGAGAGACCGGTATCCGGATCAATTAATTCTTCTCCCTTGGAATACACCACAAACTCCATTCCCGGTTTTACCCCACCGGCAGAGCCCGGTTTCATATACAGGGTATTATCCGGATTCACCTTGATGACCTTTCCTTCCCAGGGGATATTGGCCATTGCTTTTTCAATTGCCTTCACGCATTTTTGAATGGCCTTGCGTGCCGCCTTACCCACCAGCGTTTTATCCCAGTGAGTGGGATTGCCGAAGTTAATATCCTTAATGGCAATTTTATCCAGCCCGGTAGAAGATGCTTCGCCCACGGCGGTTTCGGCCAGGGTAATTTCGCCAGTGGTGGTATTCACCATGCGAATGTCCACCACAGCCCGGGCTTTCCGTTTAGTCAGTCGCCCCCCAATTCCCAGTTTACCGATGGAACCGCCGATACCGCTTTTTTTCTCTCCAAACTCAGAGATGCTCCCAGTGACCATCATTTCCACTCCCAGGAGTTTGCCTACCTGAGCAGCACTCTGGGGCGTTACCGCCCCGCTCATTCCCAGGCCCTGTTCTTCCAGAATGCGATTGAGTTCCTCCCGCTCTATTACCATAAACTTGCCGGTCTTAACCAGTTCGGTCACCAACATATCGGCCAATCCCTGCCCGATGTTGTGTCCCCAACCGCTGCGATCTTCAAAATCGACTACGGCAATCCGTTTTTTGAGCCCCTGTAAATCTCCGGCAAACACCGAAAGGCTCCATATTAAAAGAAAAGCTAAAATTCCAATACGCTTCATAAAAAACACTCCTTTGTTATATTATTGTTCTTTTCGGGAAATCTTTGCCGTAATCGTATTCTGGGTAACGTTCAACACTTCCACCACAAAGGGGGAGAAATCCTTCAAAGCCATTTCTTCGGCAATTTTATTGGCCGTGGTAGTGGTTTCCAGTTCCAGTTCGGCGGTATTGTTGGAGAAATCGCGTTGATACACCTTTTTCACGTTGCGAATCATCACCGGTAAGAGGCTTTTAAATTTTACCAGATCGGAATAACTTCCCACATTCAGCAACCGTAAATTGACCATCGTACCGGCGGAGAGGTCTTTTTGCCAGCGAGCCACAATTTTATCGCCCAGTTCTTCGGCGGCTGCTTTGGCAGCACGTTCCAGAGCCATTGTTCCCCCGGTAAGCTGGTCGATATGAGCCGCCGCCGCTTGCTTCATGCTGGTCGCCAGGATGCTTCCATCGTCGGCGCGCACGGCACGCAAATTAATCGTTGCCTGGCAGGAAACCATCCCCGATTGCCGCAGTACCGCAGGCCCTCCCGATGCCGCTTTGGAGAACGCCTTTCCAATAATCAAAATCTCGGCGCCGGCCTGGGTGGCGATTAACCGGGCTGCAGTTTCATCTCCGTTTAACGCCGCCATCACCGCATCTTTTTTCACCTTGCGCATGGCAATGGCCCGATCCACAAACGGGAATCCTTTTTCCATCAACGCACTCATGATGGCATTTTCGGAGGTATTCATATCCACCGACCAGCCCCAGTAAGGATTTCCCATATTTTTCTCATCCACAATCACCATCAGGCGCGGTTTCCCTTTTCGCGCCATCAGTACCCCAATGGCTTCCAGGTCGCCTTTCAAATCACCTCTTTTAACCACCGCACGGATGGTAACGTCCAGGATATTATCTCCCCGGCGATTCTCGGAAATAATCTCGTATTTCTGCACGTATCCCCGGGACTGGCGATAAATATTATCCTCCACCAGCATGTAATTTTTCACCAGCACTTCGGATTGCACCATGGTGCCTACCACCTGTTCCACAGCAGCACGCAGGGCGTTATCCAGAGCATCGTCCCGGGCCTTAGCTTCATCTCCGCCAATGATGGCTCCCACTCCCTTGGCAATTACCTCCTGAGTGTCGCTTCCTCCGACTTCTCCCTGCGCCAGTAGGGGAAACGCCACCAGTAAAATTGAAAACAAAATTACAGCCCTCTTCCGAAATGAATTTGTTAAATCAACCATGGGAATTATCTCCTAAGGTAACCATGTTTTCTTATTCGCACAAAATGCCAGGAACAAAACACAAATGCTTTGAAAATTAAACAATTAGAGCGAACCACGCAATAAAACAAAAATACCGTTTACTATTTGAATACCTCTCAATTTACCCCGGAATAATCGCAATTTACCACTCGGCACCGTCTTCAAGGGAACTCCCGATGAGTCCAGTGGCAATCTCCCAACAAATTTTTAATTCGCTCGTGCCTCCAAAATAACTGGTGGGAGACAGAGGTTGCTCCATCTCCCACCACATTATTTTCCAGCTTGCAGAATCCTCGAATTAGAGTTTCGATTTCAGATTGCGAATAATATTTAATGCTTCCGTACCAGACACCGGACCCAGGGGCCGGAAAGTACCATCATCGAATCCCGGCATAATTCCGCGGGTGGAAACGGTCATCACCGCATTAAAGATGGGAGAAGTATTATTTACATCCGCAAATGGGGATGTTTGCCCGAAGAACTTCGTTTCCAGTCCCGGATCGTTCCAGTAGCGTACCAGAAACTTCTCGATTAAACGAGCAAATTCCGCTCGATTTACTTTTTCGTCGGGATGGAATTTGCCATCGGGCATCAGTTCCAGCACCCCTTTGGATAGTGCTTCCTGAATAAAGGATTTTGCCCAGTGGTTTTCCGGAACATCGGGTGGCAATTCCTGCCCGGTGATAACCTTTTCCTGTTTACCCATCACCGGTTCTGTGGGAGGTCGCCAGGCAGCCTGGGTAGTTTGCGGTGCTTCCCGGAAAATCTTTTGCAGGGGTAATTCCAGCACAAACAATACCGCCACATCGGCACGGGTAATTTCCTTCTGAGCCGCAATTTTTCTCAACTCCGGACGTTGTCCCGCAACCGCCGATTTGTAAGCAGCCAGCTCTTTGATGGCTTTATCGGCTTTCATATTGGTTTTGTCGATTTCCAGCACTTTACCGTAGGCATCCTGTGCTTCGTTATAAAATCCCGCCTCTTTGTAAATATCGCCCAGGGTCATGTACGCTTCCACTACCGCTTTTTTCCGATTGGGAACTCCGGAGTTGGGAATTTCTTTAATGGCTTTACGCACTTCTTTAATGGCGTCTTCGTATTTACCCTGTTTGGCTTTCACCCGGGCACGGACAATTTTGGCAGGAACCCATTTGCCATCCAGATCCAGCGCTTTATTGGCCATTTCCATAGCCTGCTTCAAATTGCCCTGTTCCAGATAGACCCAGGCCATTCCTTCGTAGGCAGGTGCAAATTTGGGATTCAGCTCTTTCGCCTGCTGGAATTCGAACATGGCATCTTCCATCTTGCCCTGTTCGAACAGCGCTTTACCGCGATCGTAATGGATGGGCGGGGAGTCCACGACCGAGGCGGCTTTACGCGCTTTTTGACCACCGCCACATCCCGCCAGGTAAAACAATACCAGAAAAACGGCTAATATACTCAATGTTTTTTTGACCATGATTATGCCCCCTATAGGTTAATCAAGAATAATCATTACTTTACATTGCTGCAAGAAATTTAAATTCTGCGCCGCAGCCCGAATTCGCTGGGCATCCTGAATGGAAATAACCACATCCGTTTTTAGCGGACCGGCAACTTTGACGGCTTTCACAATCAGCGGATTATTCTTCACACGCTCATTGGTTTTAGCCCGCTGCAGGTCTTTCTCGTACCCTACAACCCCAATTTGCAGGGCGTATTCCCGGGAAACCTGTCCGGTGCCGTACACTTCCTGGTTGTTTTCATCCAGAATTTTGGGTGCCAGAGCCGGATGCAGACCGAGTCCCCGGGCATCCACAATCAATCCGGTATAAACCTGATTCATCGGTTGCGGTGCGGGTACCGGTTGCGGTGTGCCAGGAACCTGTCCCTGCGGGAACAATTGAGGTGCAAATACCCCTAAAATTCCGGTCAGGGGGACTTCCACTTCCACCTCCACACTACCATCACTTTTATATCGGGTATCCACCACCCGGAAGTTCCGCACCGTTCCTTCCACCTTGGTTCGGATGATGTCGTCCGTCATCATGTAATTCTGTACTGTACGTTCCGAATTGATGTACATCCCTTTCACCCGTTCCAATAAATTCCGTAAAGCAATTGTTTTCGCTGCTTCAATGGCACTGGCTCGTTGTGCAGAAATGGGCAAATTGGGATTCGGCGAGGCAATCCCAACTTCCCGGATAACCTGATTTGTCCAATCGATAACGCCACCGGATGGCGTCTGCTGTGCATATTGTGCAAAAATACTTAGAGGCAATACCAGTGCTGCAACCAAAAAAAATACCATCAATTGTTTCATATTAACACCTCCATCAAAATAATTTGTGTGAATAATAGGCGAGA
>JALXCH010000304.1 GCA_026991005.1 Calditrichia bacterium
AACTTTTTCAGGTACGAACCCGAACGCCGCGCTGGCGTCATCGTTCGTTTTTTAGTGAACGATTATTTAAAGGACGATCCCCTGCGGATTTTGCGGGAGGAGGACGACACATTTTTCATTCGCTATAAAATTCAGAGCATTTATCGGCTGTTCAACTATTCCCTGAATCGCGTGCTGGCTAACGCGTTTCCTCATCGCATCCAGCCCTGGATGCAGAGCCGCACCCCGGAAAATTACTGGGAAAAGGAGGAACATCGCATCCAGGCCATTCGCTGGTTGGTGGAAGAGAGATTGGGCTTGCATCCCGATCGACTGGGAAAGAATTCCCTTACCCGGAAACATTTTGCCGAAAATGGCCTCTCCTACCTGTTCGGTCGGTATTATAATTCCGTGTCGGCGGCTTTGCAGGCGGCTTATCCCCATTTACAGCCCTGGGAATTGGGGAAAGTTCCCCGCAGTTACTGGACGGAAGAGAATGCCGCCCGGGCAGTAAGGCGGATGGTGGAGAAAAACGGCTGGCAACCTGAGCAACTACCCGCCCTGTATCGTGAAGGCAAATTGACCCGCAAAACCTTTAACCAGGCCGGTTTAGCCACTGTGTTTGAATGGCGTTATGGCAAGAACATTTACCGGGCGCTTTCGGCTGCCTATCCCGGACGGTTTCAGCCCTGGGAGTTTGGAAATGTACCCTCGGAATTCTGGAAACAGCCTTCCCATGTGTTTCTGGCCTCCCAGTGGATTGCCCGGCAGGAAGGGTTTGAGGAGCAGGAAATTACCCATGCCGTGCGAGAAAAACGCCTTACTTTTCAGCATTTTCGAAAATATTCCATCGGGGAACGATTGAAACGCCTCTCTCGCAAATCGCTTTACAACCTCTTCTTCCCATTCTTTTTCCGCGAGCAGCAGGAAATGAACACAGAGTTAAAAATAAATACCCGACTGAAACAATTCATTCGCCAGCAATCCCTTCCGCATCCGCTCCTGTCTCTGCTGATGTACGGGCTGTTTTTGCCCATGGTACGTCAGTATTCCCGGGCGTATCAGGCACGATTAGAGCGCATGCAGCGCCGACGGGAAAGGCTTTTCTCCCGGATTTAACAACCAGTTGTGTTTATAAGCAATGTGGTTCCTTCCTTTTCGTTTAACCAAAAAATAATGAAGAAAAACTTAGTGCACCCTGGTGGTTCGTTTTTTAACAGTTTCATCCGGAGCATTTTATGGAATGGTAACAAATTCAGGAGAATAGGAATAAGAAGAAAATTGTTGATCATTAACTCCGCCCATTTTACGTAATATGTTTTTTATAATTTAAAAAAATACTTGCAATTAGGAGAAATATTTTTTAACATTCCTATTACGTAAATACGGGAGATGATATGGCGTTTCCAGAATGGGTGCTTAAGCACAAAAGACCTAACACAGAAGTTCGAAAAATTGAAGACAAATACTATCTTTATGCAGTCTCATCCGTATGGGATCGAAAAAAGAAAAGACCCAGAAAAATCACTGGAAAGTTGTTGGGAAAAATCACACCGGAAGGATTTATCGAATCTCCTAAACGAAAATTAGAAAAACAACTTCTTCAATCACAGATTCAATCCGTATCTGTCAAAGAGTATGGAGCTACACATTATA
>JALXCH010000305.1 GCA_026991005.1 Calditrichia bacterium
CCCGGTCAGCAGCAGTTCATCTTTAGCCGCATCCTCTCCTTCCGGGTGATGGAGGAAGACCGGGAGGAGTTCTACCGGGCGCTCCAGCGCATGGCCGAAAACTCCCCCATTGCCGACAAGATTTACCTTTTAATGGCGCAATTGTACCAGCGAGACCGGGAGTTTGAGAAAGCCTATCGGATTTACCGCCAGCTGGAAAAGAAAAAGGGAGATGGCCGCTATTTACTGCAATTTGCCCGCGCCGCCCAGCAGGATTCCAGTTACGAAATTGCCCTGCAGGCCTATCGGGAGGTGATTGAAAACCGAAAACAGCAGGGGAAAATTCCCCGGGAAGCTTACCGGGGAGCGGTAACCTGCTTGTACCGTCTGGCAGAGAAAACGGGCGACAATCGCTATGCCCGGGAAGCGGTGGAAATGATTGAAACGCTGCGCCAGAAAAAACCGGACTGGCGGGAATTCTCCCACCTGGTTTTTCTGGAAGGTCGCATCTATCTGGATTATTATTTCGATGTGGATAGAGCCATTCAGCTTTTTCAGGAAGTGGTAAAGCATGGGCAGAAGGAACCGAAAGTGGCCGCGCGTGCCCGCCTGAAACTGGGGGAATGTTTTCTGATTCGCGGGGAACTGGAACGAGCGCTCCGGGAATTTCGCCGGTTGCAGAATTCCCGGGAACGCGCTATGGCACTGCTGCGCACGGCTCAGACGTATTATTTCCGGAAAGAATGGGAGAATACGAAACAGGCAATCAACGAGATTCTGCGCGGCATGGGGGTGGATTCTGACGTAACCAACGACGCCCTGGCACTCCAGATGAAAATCAGTGCTCTGGAGGCGCACAAAGAATTGCTCACAAAACTGGCCGAAGCGGATTTGTTGCTCTTCCAGCGGCAAAAGTCCCGGGCGCTGCACCGTTACCAGGAGCTGGTGGGAGAAAAAGCTTTCCCCCCGGCACTGCGTGCTAACCTGTACCAGCAGATCGTTCGGTTGCAGGTGGAACTGAACGACGTTCCGGCAGCGCTGGAGTGGTGCCAGAGCGCGCTGCAAGATTCCACCCAGCAGCTTTATGCCGATCGACATTTGTTCCTTATGGCAGGTATTCTGGAAAAGTACGCCAATCGCCCCCGGGAAGCATTCGATGCCTACCAGACCCTGTTACAGAACTATCCCAACAGTTTGTTCGTTGAACAGGCACGGGAACGAATGAAAGTGTTACAACCAAAATTACCCGGAGAGGTACCATGAGGCGCATCCTTTTACTAATCTGGTTCTTTCTGATGGGCATTTCTCCCGCAGCGGCCCAGTATCTGCTCATTCCCATGGATCTCACCCAGACGGACCATTTGAAAGCATACGGTGTTGCCTACTGGACCATCAAAAACGGGGTGAATGTGGAATGGTTGCTGAATTACCGGGGTGGCTCGTTTTTAATGAAGGATTTCCCGGAACTGGAGCAGGTGTGTTTAATTCGCGGGGTGAAATTCGAAAAGGTGGATGGCGCAGCGGTAAACCAGATTTACGCCACCATTGAGCAGGAAAACATGGAGCGGGTGTTGCTGGAAAAAGCACCTAAAATTGCCGTGTACACCCCGCCCAACAAACAACCCTGGGACGATGCCGTTACCCTGGCCCTCAC
>JALXCH010000306.1 GCA_026991005.1 Calditrichia bacterium
CCTTCCAACTGGGCATTTTTCATGCACACGAATTGTTTCTAATCAAAATATCCCACTATGCCGATTATCTGGACGCTTCCGCATACCCAGAAGTTGCGATTCGATTTATCCAGATTGATATTGCCTTTAAAATTGCCGGGCGGAGGGGCAGTGGGCGGTTCGGGAGGGGGTTCCTCGTGGGATGGTGTTTCCTCCTGCGTTTCGGGTGCCTGGCTCGTGGTTTCTTCCGGTGCACCGAAGAAAAGGTTAAAATCCCGCCAGATTTCTTCGGTATCTTCCCCAATTTCCTTTAAATATCGTTTGAAAAAAATCCGATTGTACCCCGGAGGCAGTTCCTCGATGCGCCCTTCTTCAATGGCTTGGAGGTATTTCAGCGGAAGGCGCGTTCGTTCGGCAATGTCTTCCAGGCGAATGCCTTTCCGGATGCGCGCTTCTTTTAAATTCTCGAAAAATTCTTTCATGCAATCTCACCACAGTGCTGTTTATCGGATATCTTTTAATCGCAATTGCAGTTTTACGTGCCCGTTCCAGCGGTTTTCTTCCACCACAAAAGCGCAGTCGATAATGCCGTTATTCTCCTGAATTTTGTCCAGATAATCGCCCATGTTAAAGCCAATGGCATCCATGACCACACCGTTCTGTTCCAGCTTCAGGCGCAAATGGTTGTTCCCCACAATGGAGGGTGTTCCGTGCATCTTCAGGTTGCGGCTAACAAATACCGGGCGCATGTTCATGGGGCCGAAGGGACCCAGGAGTTTCAGCAGGCGAATAAAGCGCTGGTCGAAGTCTTTAAGTTCCACTTCACTATCGATGCGCAGGCTGGGTACCAGATCTTCGGGTTGAATTTGTTCGGCCGCTGCCTGTTTGAAGCACTCCACAAACTCGGGGATTTTTTCTTCCTGAATGGTAAGTCCCGCAGCGTATTTATGTCCGCCGAATCCGCTTAAAAGGTGGGAGCAGGATTTAATGGCTTCGTAAATGTTGAAATTGGAGATGCTGCGGGCGCTCCCTTTCCCGATGCCATCCATAATGGAAATGAGGATGGTGGGACGGTAGAAGCGCTCCACAATGCGCGAAGCCACAATGCCGATGACTCCGGGATGCCAATCCTGCTTGTACAGAACGAAGGCGGTGTCCCGGGTAGGATCTAATTTGTTTTCCACAATGGCCAGCGCTTCTTTAAAGGTGGTTTCGTCGATGTCGCGGCGCAATTTGTTCTCCCGTTCCAGTTCTTTGGCCAGGATGCGGGCTTTCTGGAGGGTCTGGGCGGTAAGCAGTTGCACGGCCCGCCGGGCATCGCCCAGCCTCCCCACCGCGTTGATGCGAGGAGCGATGACAAATACGATGAGGCCAACCGTCATTTCTCGCCCGCTTAAACCGGCACTTTCCAGCAGCGCTTTCACCCCGTAGCGGGGATTGTAATTAATTTTGTCCAATCCGTGGCGAACCAGAATGCGGTTTTCATCCACCAGCGGAACAATATCGGCAGCGCTGCCAATCGCCACCAGATCCAGATATTCATCCAGTTCCGCCTCATCCAGCTCCAGCTTTTTGTACAATCCCTGCAGGAGTTTAAATCCGACCCCCACGCCCGCCAGCTCTTTGAAGGGGTAAGGGCAGTCCGGCCGTTTGGGATCCAGTACCGCCACCGCAGGAGGGAGCTCTTCGCCAGGTTGATGGTGGTCGCATACGATGGTGTCCATCCCCAATTCCCGGGCCAGGCGAATTTCTTCCACTGCTGTAACACCACAATCCACCGTAATGATGAGCGAAACACCTTTTTCGGCTGCTTCTCGAATTCCTTTTTCCGAGAGCCCATATCCTTCGGTCATGCGATCCGGGATGTAATAGGTAACCCGGGTACCCACCAGGCGGGAGAGCACCAGGTACAGCAGCGAGGCAGCGGAAACGCCATCCACATCGTAATCGCCGTACACCAGGATTTTCTCTCCGTTTTCCAGGGCGTGGGTAAGGCGATCCACCGCGACATCCATGTCCTTCATTAAAAAGGGATCGTGAAGATTCTCCAGGTCGGGTCGGAAAAATACCCGGGCTTTCTCGAAGGAATCAATCTGGCGGTTTAATAAAATCCGTGCCATCACTCTGGGAACCGCCAGTTCGCTGGCTATTCTGGCTATGTCCTCCTCATCATAATCGTAATCGAATACCCATTTGTACTCCATTCATACACCTATGTACCTTTTCTATTTTTATAAACATTACTTTCTCGGGAATGATGTTGAAAATCGGTAAAGGGTTCATTGCTAACACCGTGTTTTTCAAGATATTTCGTAATTTAGTTTAATATCGGATTGCAAAAATTGCAACCGGTTTTTCATATTCAATATGGGTTAAAATTTCCTTCTCTTTGTGAAGCAGGTCATTTTTTCTGTGCATAAGCATTTGCATTTTACCGGGCAGGCGTATAAATTGATTTTTGTGATTTTGCAAAGGAGAAGCCGATGAAACGACTGGTGGTGTTTCTGGGAATTTTAAGTGTAGTGGGAATATTGTGGGCACGCGCTCCCTATACCGAAATTAAAGTGGGTTATATGGAGCCCAAAGCCGCGGAACCGGGATACCTGTTTGGCCTGAACATGGGGCGCATGATTGACGAAAGTTTAAGCTGGAGTTTCGAAGCCAATTACTTTCAGAGGAGTTATCGCAAGGAAACCACCATTTACCGCTCGGGAACCCAGGGTGGAATTACCCCCGAAACCAAACAGCTGGAACTGGATTTTGTTACCCGCATCATCCCGGTATTCATGAAGTTGAATTACGAGCATCCGCTGGGTGGGCGGGGCCCGTTTTATATTCGGGCTTCCGGCGCTATCGGCTGGGAGATGGTGTGGAATAACGAGAAAAATTACCTGGAAGGCTACGAGCAGAATCGCTTCTACCACGGTTTTGGCTGGCAGGTAAGCGCCGGGCTGGGATTCGAAATCAGTTCCTCGGCCAATTTCTTTGTGGATGCCTTTTACAACGATTCCCGCGCCAAACGCAATCAGACCACCAGCGAGGCAGGACTCCCCACCTGGGAGGAACTGAATATCTCCGGATTTGGAATCAAAGCGGGAGTGAGCATTGTGGGATTTGGGTGGTAGGTGGTAAACTACCCGGGCGTTTTCGGGAGGTGCTTCTTACTCGTTTTCCCTGATTTTTCCGAGAGGGAAATTCCCATCGGTTTTGTAACCCTGCTTGTTAAAAAATCGCAGGTGGGGGCCGCTTTCTTAAACATGAATTTGATTCAAATACCAATCATTAAATAGATATTCTATGAAAAAATCCTCCTTTGTTTTTCGCTTCCTTCTTCCTGGGGCAATCCTGTTGTGGATGTTGTGGCAGGGATGTGCACCACGCGTGCGGAAGCCGGTTCCCCAACCGGAAGCGGAACTCCCTCGGGTTCCGCGCATCCGGGTCGCGCTGGAAGCGGAACTGGATGAGGGTACACTTGCCTTTCAGGGGATTTACCAGTTGAAAAGTGAAGAGGCCACTTATCTGCTCGACCAAACCGTGGGGGAATTCCGGGTTAAAAAATTAGGCAACAAACTGGTATTGTACAGCCCCAAACGGAATTTTGAATTCACCCGGTTTCAGGAAATCCGTTTTGTGCCCCGGGGAGAGGCTTATTTTGTGTGGAACGACCGTGCCTACCAGGGGGAAGTGCTTTTTGTGCACACCGGCCAGGGGATTGCCGTGGTGAACGAACTTCCCCTGAGTGAATATTTGCAGGGTGTGGTGCCCAACGAAATTCCCAGCCACACCCGCGACTACCTGGCGGCCATCGAAGCCCAGACCATTGCCGCGCGCAGTTACGCCCTCTACTACCTCCAGCATCCGGAATCGCCCGCCTTCCACCTGTACGATGATGTGCGGCATCAGGTGTACCGGGGACGGGAGAATCAATCCGCGCTGGTGCAGCAAGCCATTCGGGAAACTGCCGGTCTGGTATTAACCGATGGCGCCGGACGTCCCATCCGGAGCGAATTTCACTCTACATGCGGCGGGTATCTGGAAGCGGAGAACGGAACCACATTTACCGATGGGAAAGCGGGTTCCTTTTACTGTAGCGCTTCTCCCTTTTACCGCTGGATGCGCACGGTGAACGATCGGGAGATTCTGCGCAATCTGCTGCGAATGGGGCGGGTAAAGCAAGCGGCATTCCGCCGCTGGATGCAGGAAGGGTTTAAGATGCACCTGCGGGTGGAACACCGCACTGCGTCCGGCAGGGTGGATAAACTGCTTATTACCATAAATGGAACTCGTTTTGTACTGAAGGATTGGGAAATTCGCAAGGTGCTGGCACCTTCGGTTACTTCGCCCCTGCCCGGCAATCTGTTTTTTCTGAAAAAATCCCGAGCCCATCCCGGACAACTGTATGTGATTGGAGCCGGTTACGGACACGGGCGGGGCATGTGCCAGTGGGGTGCCATCGGACAGGCGCTCCAGGGCAAAAGCTACCGGGATATTCTGAATTTTTACTATCCCAATTCCCGGTTGAAAAGGCTTTATCAATAACCCGTTGGGTAAAATCAGGCTAAATAGAAAAAGCGGTGTTACGGTTATTTTAAATGTTGGCTAAACAATATTTTAGTGAAATTTTTCGCCCTGCTGGCGCAGGCTGCTATCGCAGGGGAGATTCTTCGCTTTGCTGGCCCAGTGTGCGATTGCAGAGGAGATTCTTCGCTTCGCTGTCGCTTCGCTCAGCATGACCGGGTAGGAGCGAATGCAGGCACAGAGAAAAAACCGGGATAAACCGAATATGAAACGGCTTGTTTATTTCACATTCATTTTTATCTGGGGGATGCTGCAAACGCCTATCTTGCAGGCACAGGTAAGCGGCAAATTGAAGGAATTCCTCTGGCAGCGGGATTTCAAGCAATTGATTGAAACATTTGCCGAGGAAGAGGTGGTATTGCAGGAGGAAGGGTTAATTGCCGAACGGGAGCGCAAGAGGAGCTACGTGGAAATCCCCGGATTGCGAGTGCAAACCTTTGCCGGTTCCCGAAAAGAGGCAGCCCAACAAATGGCCGAGAAGCTGCAGCAGCTTCGGCTGGATTCCGTGTATGTGGTGGAAGAAGGAGGGTTGTACAAGGTACAAATTGGCAATTTCCGCCAGCGGCGGGAAGCGGAAAAGATGCTGGATCGGCTCCGCTTTGCGGGAATTGACAATGCCTGGATTGTGCAAACGCAAATCCACTGGCCTAAAGATTCCTTGCAGATTGCACCGGAGGAAAAAGTTGCTGCCTCCGGGGAATGGGAGAGGAGAACCGCCTTTGCCATCCAGATTTTTGTGAGTGCCGACCGCCAGAAGGCGGAGGAACTGGGCCAGGCGTTCTCCCGAAAATTGGGATTGGAAACCTCCATTGTGCAGCAGAACGGTTTCTGGAAAGTGCTGGCCGGGCGATTCCGCGATGAAGCCTCTGCCCGCCGGGAGCTGGAGCGGATCAAAGCCGCCGGTTTCCCGGATGCCTGGATTACCCAGGTGCAGTGAGGCAATGGCCCTGAAATCGCTTTGCGTCTCCGCTTAAGATTTCTGTACCCGGGATAACCTACACACTGAAAATTTTGTTTAATTAATGTAGCGATGGCAAACCTACCTGTCATTCTGAGCGAAGCGTTAGCGGAGCGAAGAATCCCATGAGTGAAGCGAAAAATCTCAAATAAATCCCATATTCCTCGCAGAATCTTAACCAAAAAATTGCATGATGCTTTTTTTACGTGGCGTTCGTTGCGATCGCTGCGGTTCCATAATAAAAAATTAAACCGCAAAGAACGCAAAGAAAGCGCAGAGACCGCGAAGAAACCCCAAATTCCAATTTCCAAATCCCAAGTATCAAAAATAAAAAACCGCAATGTCCGAA
>JALXCH010000307.1 GCA_026991005.1 Calditrichia bacterium
CGGGAGGGGTAAAATGGAACATCCAGCGCGCCCGGGCACCGGTTCCCCGGTTAATCACGGTTTCCAGCATGTTGGTCATGATGTAAGCCGTCGCCCGGCTGAGCACTTCGTGCTTTTTGGCATGTTTCTCGTAAATGATGTTCCCAAACCGATCTTCGATGCGGGTAATGGCAATGGGTTCCACCCGCACCCCCTGATTGGCAAAAACACCGTAAGCAGACACCAGCTCGATGGGAATCACTTCCGAGCTCCCCAGCGCCAGTGTGGGGAAGGGACGCAGCGGTGTGGTAATTCCCATACGATGGGCGTACTCTGCCACTACAGCCGGGCCAATTTCCTGAATTAACCGCACCGCCACCAGATTGATGGATAGCCGCAACGCTTCCCGAAGGGTGGTGGGACCGCCAAACGTGTGGTCGTAATTTTCCGGGTCCCATCGGGTACCGTCCGGATTAATGACCACCACCGGTTGATTAAGAAATTTGTCCACCGTGGTGTAACCGTTGTCGATGGCAGCGGTGTACAGAAATGGTTTGAAGGCCGAACCCGGCTGCCGGGGTGCCTGCACGGCACGGTTGTATTTCGATTCTTTGAAATCCCGACCCCCTACCATGGCCAGAATATGCCCGTTGTGGTGGTCGATGGCCACGAAAGCAATCTGCACAATTGCCTTTTTGGCAAACACGGAATCGGGAATTTCGTTTTTCTTCTTCCAGGGTTGCAGCTTTTTTACCACCCGTTCCTGTAGTTGCGGCAGGTACTTGGCAATGGCCGAATCCATCGCCTGTTGAATCTGCGTATTCAGGGTAGTGTACACATTCAACCCGTCTTCGTACACATTTACTCCCAGGGAATCGCCAATGGCGTTCAGCTTCTGGCGCACGTATTCGGTAAAATAGGGAGCAATTTTGCCCTGTTGCTGGAATTCTTTCACTTTCAGCGGAAGCTGGCGAAGGCTGTCGTATTGAGCCTGAGTAAGATAGCCCATGGTGAGCATGTTTTTAAGCACCAGGTTCCGCCGTTTAATGGCGCGGTCGGGATGCACAATGGGCGAGTAGTATGCTGGCGCTTTAAGCAGTGGGATGAGGGTGGCACTTTCTTCAATGGTCAAATCGGAGGCGTCTTTGTCGAAATATTTCTTAGCAGCCGCTTGAATACCATACACTCCGTGGCCAAAGTACGCCACGTTCAGGTACATTTCCAGAATTTCCTGCTTGGAATAGGTACGCTCGATTTGCAGGGCTGTGAGTATTTCCCGCAGTTTGCGGCTAATGGTTTTCTCGAATCCGAAATACAGGTTGCGCGCCAGCTGCATGGTAATGGTACTGAAGCCCTGACGGAAGCTCAAGGAAAAGAGATCCACCAGAACCACCTTGGGAATGCGGCGAATATCGATGCCCCAGTGGTCGTAAAAACGGCGGTCTTCGGTGGCCAGCAGAGCCTGAATGGTGTGGTCCGGAATTTTTTCGATGGGCACGTACACCCGGTTGAATTTGAACAGTTCGTGAATTACCTTCCCGTCTTCGGAGTAAATGCGGGTCACCAGCGCCGGTTCAATGTTTTCCAGTTTGGTCAGGCTGGGTAAACCGCTAATCAGATAAACGAGATAAGCAAGGGAGGCAGTAATAAA
>JALXCH010000308.1 GCA_026991005.1 Calditrichia bacterium
GTTCCATATCTACCATCATTATATAAATCCAGTATATAAACCTTTCCTCTATCCTGAAAAGATTCATGAGCCATTATTATTCCAATTCTTATCCTATCTCCCATATCTACTTTCAAAAACCCAGCAACCACAGGAAGGTTCTTCCCAAAGACTCTCGCTCTCTTCCACTTAGTCATTTCACCTATGGAATATGAAACTGAATCAAATGCAATCATTTCTTTTCCTTTAAATATATAAATTTCTAATACAACTTCTATATCCCCCCATGTACTCAAATATGCTTTAATTGTATACTCATCTCCCCATGGAGCAGTAACCTCATACTTATAATACCTAAATCCATCTAAACTTTTACTATTTTCTATGAAATCATTAAATATCTCTCTTAGGTATGAAAGTTCTTCATCATTCATGAGATGGTTGTAATTGAATTCCATTGTAAGTTCTGCTATGCGCTCTGCAAACTTAAACTTCTCCTCTCGACTAAGATTTTCACCAACCTTAAAAACAGCTGTATAATATCTTTCATCATCAGGAACAACTTCAACTCCTTCCACATTACTTTCAATAAGTCTCTTATATTCATTAAATAATCTCCTTAATTCTTCTTTATTCCCTTTAATAATATTTAAAATATCCAAATAACTTGTAAAGAACCAACTTATGCCTTCCCTAGCAGTATAATCAACTTCTCCATTTTTTGCAAGCTCTTCTATAACTTTATGTTTATCTTTATAATTAATCAATAAAGGCAATGGTCTTCCCATCTCATATCCTCCAATAAGCCTAAATGTATTTTTATTCCCTCTTACCAATATACTCCATTTTAACCTCTTTTCCAAATACTCTCTCACATAACCTTTCTTAAAGTAATCTTCCAAGTTTTCATATATCATTTCCTTTTGTTTTCCAACTTCAAAACCACTTAGAACTTCTGAATAATCTAACTTTATCACATCATTTTCTTCTGCATATAAAACACTCTTTACTTCATACTCAGGATTTAAAAACTTCAACACATCTTGAGCAACAGGACTAAATATTGTTAATCCTGTTCCCACTAATAAACTTATTTTCAAAAATCCCCTTCTATTTATATTTTTTTCTATAATTATTGACTTTTTGCCGAATGGTTGGCCAGTATTTGGTTTTCGAATATTCTGAGGAACCTGTGTAACCAATGTTTCAAAAGGTGCACTTTGGCGCACATTTCCCATGCCACGAATTTGTCCATTCATTTCCGCCTCCTCCTTTTTGGGTGGTTATTTTTTTATATGCATTATTTCATTTGCTAAAAATTAAAAATATAGGTCTATTTCTTCAACAGTTTTTTCTACCTTACCGCAAAATTTCTATTCTTTTATTATTTTGCAATTTTTCTTTAAGAGGTTTAAATTGGACGTTTAGAGAAGGATTTTCTACTTCATGCTGAAAAACGGTTTAAAAAGCTGACGAAAAATTTATGCGATTCTCCCCATATCAAAAAATTGTTCTGATTGGCTTTCGTGGTACTGGTAAAAGCACCCTGGCAAAGGCACTGGCTGAGGCATTACAATGGGACTATATTTCACTGGATCAGGAGATTGAACAGGCGGTAGGAATACCCATTTCCCGGATTGTGGAACAATACGGATGGGAATTTTTCCGCAAAAAGGAAACAGAAATGGTTCAAAAATACGCTGGAAAACAAAACGTGATTATCGACTGTGGAGGCGGTATCATCGAGAATTCACACAATATGGAATTGCTCACTCCCGGGTCTTTGGTGGTGTGGGTCGATGCCGGGCTGGAAGATATTCACGCCCGACTCCGGCAGGCAGGAGACCGCCCGTTACTCAACCAGAGCAATCCCGAAGCCGATGTGGAAATTAATTATCGGCGGAGGGAACCACTTTATCGCCAATACGCCCATTTACGAGTAAACACGTCGGTGGAAACACCCGCACAAATTGTCCGGCGCATTTTACAGGAAATTCAGCGCACCACGGATTTACAATAACGCCTGCTCGGGGCGGCACAAGGGCAACTCCTTCAACCGCTGAAAAAACTTCCCCAGCGGGAATCCCACAACGTTAAAATAACATCCCTCAATTTTCTTAATGAATAACGAGGCAAATCCCTGAATCCCATAAGCGCCCGCTTTGTCGAATGGTTCATCCGAACGCAAATACAAATCGATCTCTGTGGGAGTAAGCGGATAAAACGTTACCCGGGTCTCCTCGTGCTCAATCACCAGTTCCCCCGGCGTCTTTAAACAAAATCCCGTAATCACCCGATGGGTATTGTTGCTTAACCGTTGCAACATTTTTTCCGCTTCTTCCCGGGTACGGGGCTTTTCGAATATTTTATCTTCCAGCACCACCACCGTATCCGCGGCAATAATTAAATCGTAATCCGTGTGCTCTGCTACCCAGTGGGCTTTTTCGCTGGCGTTGTTTCGTACGTAATCCACCGGACTCATCCCCGGCTGCAGGCGTTCCTCATACTGGGGTGGGAATATTTCAAAGGATAATCCCACCGCTTTAAGCATCTCAATTCGCCGCGGGGATTGGGATGCCAGAACGATCTTCTTATCTTCTAACCCACACAAAATGGAAACAAATTTCATGACCTCAACCTCAATTTTCCGAAGCTCAAACATTTCCCTCCCAACCATTCTTTAAGCTGACGGCACTACTCCACCGATGGTGAAATATTATCGCACATCGGCTGTGTGCTTACACACTGACCGAATAGTTTATTCGTTTGTTTCTCAAACAATCCCACCAACCTGTCATTCTGAGCGGAGCGCCAGCGGAGCGAAGAATCTCTAAATATATGATTGATTTTATTTAACCGCAAAAAAAAATTAACCGCAGCGAGCGCAACGTACGCAACGAAAAAGATTTCTGATTTTGATTATTTTTTGGAATTTGTGGTTTGGTATTTGTGATTTGGAATTTCCTTTCTCATTGCGTCCTTTGCGCATTCTCCGCGTTCTCTGCGGTTATTCTTATTTAACCGCAAAGAACGCAATGTAGGCGCAAAGAGCGCAAAGATTTTTGAATGTCTAAATGCAAAAAATTAACCGCAGCGGGCGCAACGTACGCAACGAAAAAGATTTCTGATTTTGATCATTTTTTGGAATTTGTGGTTTGGGATTTGTGATTTGGAATTTCCTTTCTCATTGCGTCCTTTGCGCATTCTCCGCGTTCTCTGCGGTTAATCTTATTTAACCGCAAAGAACGCAAAGGTTGTCGTTTTAAATTAAAATGGTGAGATTCTTCACCCTCGCTGGTGGCGAGCGTTCAGAATGACAGCTCCGCTCTACCTGTTATTCTGAGCGAAGCGAAGAATCTCATGCCGCTCCGCCTGCCTTATCCGATGGGGATTCTTCGCTCCTTTCATTCGCTCAGATTGACAATGCTGTGCTTCCTCCCTCCTGTCATTCTGAGGAATCCCGCAAGCGGGACGACGAAGAATCTCTAATGCCCGGCATTGGTTGATTAACCGTCGGTAAAAACAGCCGTACCGAAAGAGACGGTACGCGGAATTCCCACAAACTTGTTTGTGGGAATTGGATTCCAGCGAAAATGATCCCCGTTCCGAATGGGACAAGATGATTTTTTTACCCTATCATTAAAAGAATTTTTTTGACAGGATTTACAGGATTAACGGGATTTTGAAAAAATTTTTATTCACCTGGCGCTGCTCTTGGAATTTTGTGTTTTTGAATATTGATACTTGGAATCTCTTACTTGGGATTTGTTATTTGTGGTTTGGAATTTGCTTTTTGTTATTTGTTATTTGGGATTTGTTTATTTGGGATTTTCCCTGTCGTTACCGCCATCTCAAATTTTAATGAATTTCACCTCTTCACTCACCTCCACCGCCAGTTGTCCGCAGGCGGCGGTGATTTCTTCTCCCCGATTCTTACGAACGGTAACGGTAAACGGGGCATCCATTAAAACATCCACAAAGCGCTGGATTTTTTCTTCCGATGGGGGGCGAAATCCCAGATAATTTTCGTTGCAGGGAATCACATTCAGTTTACACCGAATCGGGGAAAGCAGGCGAATTAACTCCCGGGCGTGGCGAACCTCATCATTAATTCCTTCCAGCAAAACATACTCAAACGTCACCCGATTGCGCTTACCGGCGCGCATGTAATAGTACACACTCTCCAGCAAATCATCCAGTGGGAATTTTTTGGCCATGGGCATAATCTGTTCGCGGATTTGCTGATTGGGAGCATGCAAACTAATCGCCAGGCTGTAGGGATGTTTCTCATCAGTGAAGCGGTAAATTTTATGGGGGATTCCGCTGGTGGAAAAGGTGATGCGGCGGTTGGCAATGGCAGCACCTTCGGGATCGGCCAGAATCCGGGCTGCCTGAATGGCACGACCGTAATTCAAAAACGGCTCTCCCATGCCCATAAACACCACGTTCGTGATGCGGTGGGAAGTCATTTGCTGAACCCGAATCACCTGCTCAACAATCTCCCCGGTGGTTAAATTGCGGATGAACCCCATGGCGCCGGTAGCACAAAATTTGCATCCCAGAGCACATCCTACCTGGGAGGAAATGCAGATGGTGTTGCGCCGTGCCTCGGGAATCAGCACGCTCTCCACCATTCGCCCATCCTGCAACTTCCACAAATATTTTTCGGTGCCATCCTGCGCCACCTGACGACGAACCAGTTCGAAGGTGCTCAGAGTAAAATGCGCTTCCAGCTCCTGGCGCAGACTTTTGGGCAAGTTGCTCATCTCCTGAAAGGAACTCACCTTTTGATGGTGAATCCACTTGTAAATCTGCTTTGCCCGATACGTGGGCTCTCCCAGCGGTTCCAGCAATAGAGCAATTTGTTCAACGGTGTATCCGATTAACGGTGTTCGGGACATTCTTACAAACCTTCAGTCATAACAACACAAAAATCATGAACAAAAATTACGAACAGCAAGAGGGAATTTCCAAATTCCAAATAACAAATCCCAATTACCAAATATCAAATAAAAAATTCCAAATCCCAAAAAACAAATTCCAAGAAAAAAAATTCCAAATGACAAATCACAAATCCCAAATTCCAGATAACAAACTGGCGACAGCGATGAAACCCTTCTAAATAGCAGACGGCATGTCTGGATATACGATAATTCCCCTCAAGCATCTTCATCATTTCTTCATCCGGAGTGTGTATATTCAGGAGAAATTGGATTCGTTTAAAAATACCAATTTTTCTCTGGTAAAGTTCAGGATACTCCAATGCACCATGATTTACCTCCTGAGGAATTGGGAGAAACGAAAGCAGGTAAAACATTTTACTCCCAGGAAAAAGCGCTGGAGGCACTCACCCGACGGTATTTTAATCTGGGTTCTTCCGGAATTTGAGTACATAACTTGAAAAAAATATAAGGACATGGTAGCTTAGTTAATAAAAGCATATAACAAAAAATGGAAGGAAGCTACCATGTCCATAACTTTAATTTATCATCTTTTTGGCATAAGAGCAAAGTACAAATATATCCGGCACGAATATAAAAAAGGAGCTATTTATTTTACGATAGAGAGGCCATTAGATGCATGCAGATGTGTCCATTGTGGTAGTAAGCGAATCAGGAGTCGAGGTAAAAAAGAGAGGATATTAAAAAATGTACCTATCGGTAAAAAGTTGACCTATATTAAAGTGCGTTTAAAGCGTTTAGAATGTTTGGAATGTGGTAAGATACTCCAGGAAGAAATTCCATTTGCAGACAGGAAAAAGAGTTACACCCGGGCTTTTGCAAGGTATGTATTAGACCTGTCCAGAGAGATGAGTATTAAAGCTCTAGCAGAGCATTTATCTGTAAGCTGGGATTTAATTAAGGAGATTCAAAAG
>JALXCH010000309.1 GCA_026991005.1 Calditrichia bacterium
CTGGCAGTGATTGGCCCCACAGGCAACGACGAAAACGCTGCTCTGGCGCTCTATTCCCGCTGCGAACACTTCCCGTTTGTTTCCCCCTTCAGCTCCCAGACCGGCCTGGCTCAACTCTCCCCTTTCACCTTTCAAATTAATCCCGATGCCGAAATGAAAGGGGCATTTCTGGCGCAATATGCGGTGGAAGATCTGGGACTGAAAACGTTTGCCATACTGGCACCCGCAGACAATTACGGAGAAACCATCGCCCGCAGCTTCCAGAAAACGGTGGAAGAAAAAGGGGGCGAAGTGGTGGAAGTCCAGTGGTACTACGAAAATGCCCAGGACTTCACCCGACAGCTTAAAGCCATCCGTAAGAAGGGGTTCTACATCGCTTTTCGGGATTCGGTACGCGAGGCCGACTCCACTTTAACCGATGAACAAATCCAGCAAAAATTTAAACAGTACATGACCGAGGTGCTTTTTTCCAGCGATTTGCGAGGAAAGGTGGATTCCACCCAGGTTCCCTCCACCGGCATCGACGGGCTGTTTATTGCCATTTATCCCGAACTGATCCCCTTCATCTCCGCCCAGTTTGTCTTCCACAACATTCAAACCACCCTTCTGGGCAACGAAGGCTGGTACGATCCAGAACAGCTCAAACAATATCAGAATTATTTGAACGGGCTCATTTTTATTACAGCGGGATATCTGGATCGGGAGTCCTGGAATTTTCGGGAGTTTACCAGCCGTTTTCGGGAAGTGATGCACGAAACGCCCAACCGCTTCGATTTGCTGGGGTACGATGTGGCGAAATGGTTAATGGAGAATTATCAGGCCGGGATGGATCGCCAGGCGTTTCGGGATAAGTTAGAAGAAGCGCCCGCTTACCACGGTGTGCTGGAAAATATTGTATTTCAGAAGAAACCCCGGGTCAATAGCTGGTTGAATGTGGTTAAATTTCAGCTGGGACAATTCATTAAATTGAAATAAATCCCACCTGAAACAGCCGAGAAGAAACGCCTCCGGTGTGCTTTTTTTCAGGTAAGATGTGAAATACCTCTTCCGGGAATGAATTAAAAAGTAGGTTGTGTAATTTGAGTGTGAAAAATCGGGTTGTTGAACTTTTTCGAAATCTTTTTCGGCGGAAATCCAGACAGTTAGAAGTTGTTATTCTCTTTACCAGCGATGTCCATGGCAGTGTCATTTCGTACGATTATGTGCTCGGGAAACCGGTGACCTGGGGGCTGGCACGTGTAGCCACCCTGGTACGCGCTTACCGGGAAAAATACCCTCACGTCATTTTACTGGACAACGGGGATTTTCTTCAGGGCTCGCCACTTAACTACTATTACAATTTTGTGGATACCCAAACACCCTACCCTCTGGCACGGGTGATGAATAAAATGGAATACAGCGCATCCTCGGTGGGCAACCACGACATTGAACAGGGGCAACAGGTATACAATCGGGTGCGCAAACAACTGAAATTCCCCTGGCTTTCGGCCAATTCCCTGCGGCGAAATGGCAACCTCTACTTTCAACCCTACACCATGCGCGATGTGGAGGGCCTACGGATCGCCATTCTGGGACTCACCACCCCTGCCATTCCCTTCTGGCTTAATCCCGAACTTTATCCGGGGATTCACTGGCAGGATATGGTGCAGGCTGCCCAGGGGTGGATTCGTTACCTGAAACAGGAAAAACAGGCGGATGTGCTAATTGGGCTGTTCCATGCCGGGGTACATCCCAGCGCCATCGATCCCGACTGGCCTCGCGATATTCCCGAAGAGAATCCCTGCCTCACCATTGCCGAAAAGTTTCCGGAGTACGACGTCATCATTGCAGGGCACGAGCACAAGAAATTCAACACCCACCCGCCCGAAAAGAGCGATGACGTCACCCATCCACTGGTGGTGATGGCAGGGAGCCATGCGCGTTTCCTGGGCGTGATTCATCTGGAATTTCACAAGAAAAACGGGCGCTGGGTGCTGTTTCGCAAATATGCCACCATCGAATCGGTACGGCAGGTGGAACCGGATGCAACCATCGAAAAAATTTACCGCCCCTACCACAAACGCATCATGAAATACATTAACTACAAGATTGGCGAAGCCTATTGCGACATCACCTCCCAGCATGCCCGCATCCGGGATAATGTGTTTGTTGATTTGATCCATCGCGCCCAGTTTGGCGCTACCAGCGCTGATATTTCCCTGGCCAGCGCTTTTACCACCCGCTTTAACCTGAAAAAAGGCCCCATTCGCATTAAAGATGTGTACGGCCTTTACCAGTACGAGAACAATCTCTACGTCCTGCTGATGACCGGGGAGCAGATTAAAGATCATCTGGAACGCAGTTCCCGCTATTTTAATCAGATTGATCCCAACGACCCCTTCCGGGTGCCTTTAATCAACAAAAATTTTATGGGATTTAATTACGATATGGCCGAAGGAATTGATTACGAAATTGACATCACAAAACCGGTGGGGCAACGCATCGTAAACATCCGCTACAGTAAAAACGGAAAACCCTTCGATTTGAAACGCAAATACAAAGTGGCGGTGAACAGCTACCGTGCCATGCAGCTGCGCAAAATTTACCATTGCCGGATCCTGTGGCGTTCCAATAAACAGATGCGGGACATTCTGGTAGAATACATTCAACGGGTGCATGTGGTGGGGAAAGATTTTTCGCCCAACTGGCGGTTGGTTCCCGAAGACCTGGTGGAAAAAATCCTCTCTTCTAAACCTCAGTAAAGCACCTCTTTGCTTCTGCTCGTTTTCCGACTCCCTTCCTTTACATTTTAAGAACCAGCCAAACCGCGTATTTCAACCACGGAACACGTCTCAAAAATTTTTCTGAAAGACCGGAGTTAAGGTTACCGGGTAACCCATTTAGAGGTAAAATGCTTCCCTTTGCATTTGATTAAAATCGGAATGGGCACCGGGAACCGGTTTGGTAGTGCGCACCAACCTCCGGCAGAATCACAAATTTTAAGGGAAAAGATGGGAACTCCTTCCTGAATGCCCGCTTTATTCCGGAGAAAATATCCGGGTGCAGCGGGTGCTACCCGTCCGCATCCATTTTGAATCCTCTGAAAAATTCCGCTCTAATCCTCCGTGTCAATAAACCAGAGGACGTCGGAATAAAAGAAGCGATTATCCGGAAAATGAATGCGATGCAACCGATACAAATCAAAAGAATTCAGGTAAGAATGAATCGTATTGCGAATGTTCGAAAGCTGGGCTTTCAACTTCCAGTGTTCTCCGTTGCGATGGTAGAAAATGAGAAAAATGGCATTCTGCCCGGAGCGCTGGGGGCGGTAAATAAATTTGCGGTACAGCCAGTAAAGCAGTTCCTCTTTGTGGCCAATGGCATACCGCAGCGTACGGGAAAAAGCGGCGGGAAACACCAGCGGTTTAATCAGAAAATCTGTGTACGCAATGGTAAGCAAATCTCCTTTTTCGCTTTCCCGGGCAGGGCGCTTTACTTTGGGATGCTCGGCAAAAATCTGATAGATTGCCTGCAAGCTCCAGTAGTTGTACCAGCGGTTCAATCCATACTGGCGCACTTCCCGGGGTAAAGTATGGAGTTTGCTTTCAATTTCAGAAAACTTTGGTATTTGATACACAAACTCAATCTGTTCCTCAAATTGAGGAAGATATTTGTAATGCCAGATCTCCGGGCGAGAAAGACGTTTCCGGAGTTCTTTTTCCAGCTGGTTTAAATTCAAATTGGTGTTGGTCATCATCATTCCAACTTCCATGTTTAAAATTTGTAATTCGTTAAAACAATTAGTTCTATTTAAAAAAGGATTTAAAAACCAGAAGCCGGCAATTTCTCATTATTTCTTTTTCTGTTGGCCCGTGTGGGACTCTACCGACAAAGCGGATTAATCCCTCAAAACTCTTTTCCCCTAACGTATGTTTGGTTTATTACCAGAACCCTTATTTTTAATTTTATTTAATAAACAGAAAAGAGTATATGAGCCGTTCAAATCACATTTTATGGGATTGATTTTTTGGAATGCGACCTTTTGCTTCCCGGGCAGAAAAGCTTGTTGTTGAAGAAGAAAAAGAGTGAACTGTTCTCTGGATAAAAAAGCTATTGTTCGGTGTGCTCTTCTCGTTTCTCGAACATTTTAACAAATTCCTGCTGGTACATTTGCTGGACGAACATCACTGTTCGTTCGTGGGTGGGACGCACCAATTCACCGAACTCTTCTTCCAGTAGCCTGGCAATTTCCCGGATGGAATGCTGGCCATCGCACAGGCTCCACACTCGCGAACCCACAGGATCCAGATGCACGCGGCGAGCCCAATTTTTCGGTTTGGGTAAAATGCGGGTAAACCAGTTCTCCGGATGGGGTACCAGCACAGTTACGTTTCCCTCTTCGTCCGTTTCGTATTCGCGCTGACGCAGTGGAAACAGATCCAGCCACTGGGCAACAATCTCTTCTCGCGAAGCTTTTTTCTTCTTACGAAACATGGTTGCCTCTATGTTAAATTCACTCAATTATCTGCAAGAGCAAAAAAGTTACTTACTTCTCCTCTTCAATTTTCTTCCTTTCCCCCACCGGCATATTCAGGTAACGATTCAGTGTTTTAATATCAACTTGCAGAATCTCGGCCACCTTTTTTTTCTGCCGAATTCTCCGATAAAGGTGCTGGGCATACAGCGCAGCCATCTCTTTTAACGAATAATTTTTAAACGAAGCACGCTCAATCAGGTGGTCTTCCGGTGTTCCGTTTGTTTCCAGAAGTTCTTTGAGGGTAATTTTTCGGGGATGAAACACAAGCAATCGGGTAATTAGATGTTTCAGTTCCCGCACGTTTCCCGGCCAGGAGAATTTTTTTAATGCCTGGTACACATCGGGCTCTACTTCCGGAACCGGGAGGTCTTCTTCCTGACAGATTTTTTTCAGGAAAAAATCGAAGAACTCGGGAATATCTTCCGGGCGCTGAGCCAGCGAAGGAATGTGAATGGTAAATCCTGCCAGCCGATAGTACAGATCCTGCCGAAAGCGCCCTTCTTCCACCAACTGCTGCAAATTGCGATTGGTGGCGGCAACGATGCGCACATTCACCGACACCCGTTCGTGGCTCCCCAGGGGGTAAAAACTTTTCTCTTCAATCACCTGCAGTAATTTGGCCTGAATGTGAAGGGGTAATTCCCCGATTTCGTCCAGCAGTACCGTGCCGCCATCGGCGGCCTTAAATTTACCAATGTGCGAGCGATCGGCACCAGTAAACGCACCGCGGGTGTAGCCAAACAGCTCGCTCTCCAGTAAAGTCGGCACCAGATTGGCACAATTAATCACCAGATACGGTTTACTGGCGCGCGGCGAACGCAGGTGAATCAGGTGTGCATAAAAATTTTTTCCCGCACCGGTGGGACCAACCAGTAGTACGGGAGTGTCCGAGCGGGCCAGGTTTTCGATTTGTTCCCGCAAATTTTGCGCCTGGCGGGAGTGCCCCAGAACATCCACCCGAGCAGCGCGGCGGCTGAATTGCTCCCGCAGGTACTGGTTCTCTTTTTCCAGCAGCAGCATTTCGTACGCTTTGCGGATGAAAATGGGCAGTTCCGATTCCAGACGCTCGTCCTTCTGAAAAACGGCGTAAGCACCCATCTCCTGCGTCTGCCGATGCAGCTCCCGATCGCCAAAGGAGGTAACCACAATGATTTTAAACAGCCGATCTAATTGAAGTAAATCGCGGATGGTTTGCAACCCAATTTCCGGATCGGGAAGCCCCAGATCCATGATAACCACATCATAGGTGCTGGATTCCATGCTCTGAAGTGCTTCGTCGTGGGAAGTGCAAAAGGTGGGTTCACACACTCCCTTTAACCAGATTTTGTACA
>JALXCH010000310.1 GCA_026991005.1 Calditrichia bacterium
GCACCCCTTCCACACTGCCGGAAATAACCACCTGCCCGGGCGAATTAAAATTAGCCGGAACCACCAATCCTTCCCGGGAAGCTTCCTCACAGATTTCTTTGACCACCTCGGCGGACAATCCAATTATGGCAGCCATGGTACCGGGATTGGTTTCTCCGGAAGCCTGCATTAATTTTCCCCGCAGGGCAACCAATTTCAGTGCTTCCTCGAACGGTAATGCTCCCGCCGCTACCACTGCGGAATACTCTCCCAGGCTGTGCCCGGCAACGGCTACCGGCTGTATTCCCCGTTCCTGCAATATTTTAAATGCAGCAATACTATGAACAAAAATAGCTGGCTGGGTGTATTGAGTTTGTTTCAACCGTTCTTCCGGTCCCTCGAAGGCAATTTGTTTTAAGGGGAAATCCAGCATCTCATCGGCTGCATCGAACAGCTCCCGTGCTACCGAAAATTCCTCATACAACTCTTTGCCCATTCCCACATACTGGGAACCCTGTCCCGGGAAAACGAATGCCACACTCATCTTTCCACTCCACCTATCGACCAATACTTTTTTTTTAATATCTACACTCTGGAACCTAAAATGCCATCCCTGCCCTAAAATTGGGAATAATTTATCATTTTTTTTCAAAATTGCAACTGCTTTTCTGGAATCAGGGGGCAGATTGGTTAAATTGCCCAACGGAGTAACATGCTTCCCCAGGTGAATCCCGCACCAAAAGCAGCAAAAATAACAATGTCCCCTTTCTCCAGCTTACCATCCTGGTAGGCTTCGGACAAAGCCAGCGGGATTGTAGCTGCCGTGGTATTTCCGTACTTATCGATGTTAATCATCACCTGCTCTGGTTTCAGATTCACCCGTTTGGCAGCAGCGTCAATAATACGCTGGTTGGCCTGGTGAGGAATAAAAAGTTTGATTTCTTCGGACTTAATATTGTGTTTTTTAATGATTTCTTCAGTGATATCCGCCATTCCCTGGACGGCAAATTTAAACACTGTGCGCCCATCCTGGTAAATGTAGTGCATTTTTTTATCCACCGTTTCGTGCGTGGCAGGATGAAGGCTTCCGCCACCTAACATGTAAAGATACTTCCCTCCGGAGCCATCGCTTTTCAGAATATGATCGATGATTCCGATGTTGGGATCTTCGGATCGCTCCAGAACAATCGCTCCCGCGGCATCTCCAAACAGCACACAGGTGTTGCGATCGGTATAATCGGTGATGGCACTCATTTTATCGGAACCCACTACCAGTACTTTCTGGTAGCGACCGCTCTCGATAAATTGCGAAGCCATGGCCGTAGCGTAAATGAATCCGGTACAGGCGCCGTTCACATCCACGCCCCAGGCATTCTTCGCTCCAATTTCTTCCTGAATTAAACAAGCTGTGTTGGGGAACATCATATCGGGGGTCACGGTGGCGACTACAATCAAATCCAGTTCTTCCGGGGCCACACCGGCTTCTTCCAGAGCTCGCAAAGCGGCATATTTCCCCATATACGAAGAGGCTTTCCCATCTTCCAGAATGTGGCGTTCACGAATTCCGGTGCGGGTGACAATCCATTCGTCGTTGGTATCCACCATTTTCTCAAGGTCTCTGTTGGTGAGCACTTTGGGAGGTACATAGTGTCCCACACCTGTGATTTTTGCGCGATACGTCATGATTATCCCCTCTTTTTTAATTCCTCGTAAATATGTTGATTCACTTTCTTCTTGCTCATCTCCACAGCTACTCGAATGGCATTTTTAAAAGCATGAGCGGTGCTACGTCCATGACTGATAATGGAGATGCCATTTACTCCCAACAAAGGAACTCCCCCATATTCCTGGTAATCGAAAGTGCTTTTCATTTTTTTGAAAGCATGCCGCACTAAAAACGCACCCAAAAGAGAAAATAAATTTTTACCCAGATTTTCCTTGAAGGCACGCCCAAAAACACCCATCACGCTTTCAGCGAATTTCAACACAATATTTCCCACAAATCCATCGGTAACAATCACATCCGCTTTGCCGTGCAGAATTTCCCGTCCTTCCACATTTCCAATGAAGTTGGGCATTTGAGCCACCATGAGCGTATAAGTAGAAAGCACCAGCTCGTTGCCTTTGGTTTTCTCTTCGCCAATGTTTAACAACCCCACCCGGGGATTCTCGATACCGTAAATGTAGTTGATAAAAATACTTCCCATCAGTCCAAACTGGAACAAATGCTGTGGTTTGGAATCCACATTTGCCCCCACATCAATGAGCAGCACTACTCCGCCCTCTGTGGGTAAAAAGGATGCCACTGCCGGTCGCTGAACCCCTTCGATGCGTCCCAGAATAAACAAGCTTCCTACCATTTGCGCTCCGGTGTTTCCGGCGCTTACGAATGCGTCCGCTTGCCCATCCCGATGCATCTGAAGTCCGCGCATCATGGAAGAATCCTTCTTCTGTTTTAGCGCCATGGTGGGTTGATCGTGCATATCCACAACCTGGGTGGTGTGCTGAATGCGCACATTTAAGGGACGGTGAAAATGATGCCGTTCCAGCTCCTTCTCCAGCAAAGCGCGATCTCCCAACAAAATCAACTGATGCTGGCCTTTGGTTTCCCGGTCAAACAAAAGTGCCCCCTCGACCGGTGCCTTGGGGGCATTATCTCCACCCATTGCATCTATGGCAATACGCATCGATCACCTCACCTGAAGGGATTAGGATTCGGTGGGAGTAAAAACCTGCTGACCGTTGTAATACCCACAATAAGGGCATACCCGGTGTGGCAATCTGGGTTCTCCGCAATTGGGGCATACCGAAAGATTGGCGCTGCTCAACTGTTGCATCCAGGAAGCTCGCCGTTTGTCGCGTTTCGACTTGGAAATTTTTCGCTTGGGATTCGCCATGAGATATTCTTCCTCTGTTTTATTTTCACGATTTATTTTGATTCAACAAAACTCGTAACTTCTCCCAGCGGGGATCAATATGCTCTACCTGACAAGTACACGATTCCACATTCAAATCTGCACCACAGCCGGGACAAATTCCTTTGCAATCCTCTTTACACAACATCTTCATTGGTACTGTTAAAATCAAATGCTCTTTAATAAAGGGATTCAAATCCACATCCACCTGCTCCGGAGACAGAAGAACCACATCATCTTCATCGGTTTCCAGATCTTTCTGCCCCAGATGGAATAGAATCTGAAACTGCTCCGCATAATCTTCTTCGTACTCACGCAAACAGCGGTCGCAAATATAATGGCCTTTCGTATGCAGTTCAACGGAACAGGTAATATTTTTCTCAAATTTATTCAGCTCAACCGACACCTCGATATCATGGGGATACACCTCATCCCGATAAAAATGAAGCGAACCGGAACGAATCACCTCTCGATAATGATGAATCCCCTCCTCCAGATGTAAAATGTGTATCTTCATATCCACCCATATTTACAAATTTTAAATTTAAAATTCTATACTAAAGTAATCAAGTTTTTTATTCTTTACCCAACTCAATAAATGACCTTTAGATGATTCCACAACCTGTTTGGTGACAATAAACTTTTTGCATTTGCTGGCATTTCTTAAAAAGCACAAACTTATGTCGGAACAGAAACGCCGGGTAAGTATCCTTCTTCCAGGAAAAATTTCTGTACTTTACTTGAAGCAGAAATTATGTTAAAATTTTCCGTAAAAATTCGGGAAAGGGAACCATGCGAATTATCGAAACAGGACTTCCAGGATTGGTGGTTATCGAACCGAAAATTTTTCAGGATCGGCGCGGCTTTTTCTTCGAAAGCTACCATTACAAACGGTATGTGGAGCACGGCATTGGCGATCAGTTTGTGCAGGACAACCATTCGCGCTCTATACGCGGCACTTTGCGCGGGCTGCATTATCAGATCAATCCCGGGCAAGCAAAGCTGGTACGGGTGGTGGTTGGCGAAGTGTTTGATGTGGCTGTGGATTTGCGAGTCGGTTCCCCCACCTATGGGCAATGGCACGGCCAGATTTTAAGCGCCGAGAACAAACTGCAAATGTACATTCCCATCGGGTTTGCACATGGATTCTGTGTTTTAAGCGAAGTGGCGGAATTCGAATACAAATGCAGCTCGTACTATTCCCCACCGGACGAACGCGGCATCATCTGGAACGACCCGGATTTAAATATCCAGTGGCCCATCTCCAACCCCATTCTCTCGGATAAAGATGCCCGTTTACCCCGATTTAAAGATATTGCCCCGGATTTCCATTTCCAGGCGCCGTAAATACCGGACGGGAGCAAATTCCCGAGATTCCTCCCAGGAAGCTCTATTTCTGAAAAAAACATGGAATTCCCCAGTATTTCGAATCCCCTGTTTCTTCCCCTTTCAGGAAGCACTAAATCTTTTCGGGAAGTTTCCACCTTTAATTAACATATTCTGCAGGAAAAACATGTGTAAAAATAGCATATTCTAACCCAATCTCACCGTTTGGCTTTACACCAGAGAAACTTATTTTTTCCGTTCCCCGGCTTGATATTCATCCTGACATTTCGTATATTAACCAATGCGGTTAAATTTATTAAAAATAAACCAAATTAGTTGTTAACTGAATTGGTTAATTTTTAAACAAATAAACCATAACGGTTCAATGAATGTTGTTGTATTAATTGGAGATGTGGTGAAATCCCGCTCCATTTCCCATCGGGCGAAGTTTCAGGCTCACCTGCAGGAGTTGCTAACGGCAATGAGTCGAGACAATCGGGATTTGCTCTCGCCCTACACCATTACCCTGGGAGATGAATTCCAGGCCGTTTACCGGACGGGGGAACACCTTTTCCGGGACATTTTTCAGATTCTGGGAGCGGTGTTTCCCCACCGGATTCGATTTGCCATTGCCATCGGGAGGCTGGACACTCCCATTAATCCCCGTCAGGCCATTGGAATGGATGGCCCCGCCTTCCATCTCTGTCGGGAGGGCATTACGCAGCTCAAGCAAAAGGATTCGTTTTTTCAGCTCAATTCCGTAACCGGGGGCTGGGAGCTCGCCAACGGCGCACTGGCGCTCATCTCCCACGAGATGAAATCCTGGAACCGGAACCGCATGCTGATTATGGCTCGGTTGCTGGCAGAGGTTTCGCCACGCACCATTGCCGAGGAACTCCATATCTCTTCCGTGGCGGTGTACAAAAACATTCGGGCAGGCGCTCTGGTCACCATTCACAACATTTTGCAGGAAATTACCCGGGAAATTAACCGACAGGTACGAACACCATGATTTTACCTTTTATTTTCATGATGAATGTCGTGCTTCTAACCCGCTTGTTCTATCACTATCGGGACAATCCCCTTTCTCTGCCGCGATACCTCACAAAATCTGCGCTGGAAGCAGGAGCGCTGTTGCTTTTCCAGTGGAATGTCTGGATGCTGCTTCTGGCACCCCTTATCGTTCTTCTCAACCTGCTTCATTACTTCTGGGAACGGAACGAGCAGCGGGTAAACCTTAAACGGTTGATTTTTCTGGGAGTTTACGTGCTTCTGTTCAGCACTTTCTTTTCCCCAGCCTTCGGCTGGAAATTCCAGCCGGCGCTTCAGCGGACATTCCTCTCCCTGGCCAGTTACCAGTGGCTGGTATGGCTGGTACTGGAAACCAACTGGAAGCAGTTCCACCTTTTTCTGTTTGGAATTTTATTATCGTTAAATGAAGTGAATCTAATGATTCGCTATCTATTCGAGGTTTTGAATCTGGTACCTCGTACTGGCGCCTCCCAGAACGAGAGCGCCCCGGTTGACCATACGGAATACAACCGGGGTCGCGTCATCGGTTTTCTGGAACGGGTGCTTATTTTCTTCTTTGTGCTGAACAATCAATTTACGGCAATTGGGTTTGTACTTACCGCCAAGGGCATTACCCGCTTTAAAGAACTCAACGAACGCAGCTTTGCCGAATATTTTCTGATTGGCACCCTGCTTTCTTCCACCTTCGCCGGTCTGGTTGCCGCCTTCATTAAATTCCTCACCTGAGGTCACTTCACCAGGTGCATCCGTCCCATCTGGCGGAGCCCCTGGCTCTCGAACGCATAGAAATAAATTCCCGTCGGCTGCTGCACACCATTTTGATTTTTGCCATCCCAGTGAATCAGTAAAACACCCGGTTGCACCCGAGCAAAGTACCGGGAGTACACTACCTGCCCCAACACATTGTACACCCGAAAATGCGCCTGTTTTAGCAGCGAATACACTTCCACGGGAATGGTCGTTTCGGGATTGAAGGGGTTGGGATAATTTTTCAGGAGGCGGAAGCGTTCGGGATTTTTGTGCAGCGTGGTGGGAATGCCCATTGCCGAACCGTACTCAAAGGCGCCCAGGTCGATGCGTCCGCCGGGATAATTACTTCCGAAAGCCGGATCGCCCGCATCAATGCAGGGGCTACCCGCAGCTAGACGGAAATCACTTCCATCGGCATTCACAAACATGGGATCGCTTCCGGTTATCACATGGGTCTGATTGGTAAACATCTGGGTGCAGTTGAACCAGCCGTTATAGGCAATGGTCACCAGCCCGTGGAAGACTGATTCATTCCCATGAAAATCGTGGGTGTTGGCAAAAATGTTATTGCGCATATCCAGAGTATCTACCCCATTGGAAGCCAACCAAAACAGCGGCCCGGGAATATCATAAAAGGTATTATTGTAAAATTTCAGGTTTTGCTGGCCATCGAACTGCACCCCATAACCATCCACGGAATAATTTCCTTCATCCACCAGATGGTGCACCACATTGTTGGTCACAATCATATCCCTGGGCGGACCATTTCCCGCAGTTAGGCGCAACCCACCATTGCAATCATAAATTTCGTTCCAGGCTACAACCATACTGTCCGCCTGGTGATTAATCTTCAGCGCCGAACCATCTGCTCCGTTGCAGCGCCGAAAACCATGCATTTTGTTGCCGTAGATGAATCCGCCAAAATTGGATTTTACATCCACGGCATTTTCACTGATTCCCTGCATCGCCGGGGTGCTGAATAAATCGTTTTCCAAGATTTGAGTATGGTAGGCAGTTCCATGGCCGATCTGAATGCAATCCCCGGAACAATCGTAAATCTGGTTGTGACGAAAGGTAACATAATTACCCGCGGTAATCACGATTCCATGAGCATCTGAGCCCACGTTTTCATGAATAAAATCATGAATTTCGCACATTTCGATGATGCTGTAATGGGCAGACCCAATATCAAATCCATCCCGGTGGCCATTTCGCACCTCACAATTCCGAAACACATTGTAATCCCCGGTTAACCGAATGGCATCTGAAGTACCCCAATCGTGGTCAAAAATTAAATTTTCGTAAACGTAATAATCTTTGTTGGCTTTTAGCACCTCACTACTCTGATATTTAATAAGGACCTTCTCGCCAGGATATGCTTTAATCACAATGGGATTCTGTGCGGTACCGGAAACAACCAGGCGAACTTTTTCGGAGTAAACTCGCGGAGAGCTGGCATCGCCCCGAATGTAGAGGGTATCCCCCGGTTGGAGATGGTCCATCCCCTGGGCAATGGTTTGCCAGGGAGCTGCAAGGGTACCAACCGGATTCCCCTGAAAATGATTATCCACATAATGCACTCCCGCATGAATTATGGAAAACACAATGATTGAAATTAACCAGGGTAAAACCGCCTGCTTCATAATTGCCTCCATGCGTTTACCTAAAATTCATAACTTATTCGTGGTTCTTCACCACAAATAACCATTATTCCAGTAACCAGGAGGTTACCACATACACACATGTTGGGGGGAAAATGATGTTACAGGATCGACTGCAGGACTTTCAGAACAGGTCGTACATGGTACCTGGCCCACGTTTTACGCCCATCGGGACTAAACTTAAACTGTTTATACACCCGATCGATCCAGTAAAATAACAGGGTGGGGAAAAGCGAAACGGGATCGGTTCCAGTTAATTTAAAATATTGTAAATATGGCTTCTGAAATATTCCTCCCTCCATGTTGGGTTCCCTGAGCAGCCCGACAAAATTAAGTTTTTTTCGCTGGCGGAGTGCTCGGGCAATTAAACTAGCCACATCCACCAGCGTTAAATCATCCAGACTTCCCATATCCCAATCGATGATGCCCAAAAGCTCGCCATTTTCATCAAATAAACAATTACCTATTTTGTAATCGCCATGGCAAATGGAATGCATAAAGGTTTTACCGAGAAACTCATTTTTTAAATACTGCTCTATGCGATTGATAAGATCCACATCTTCCTCTTCGCTTCGGATTTCCTTTAAACGAATTCCCACATACTTCTCAAAAGTGCTTTCATCCATAGAAAACCGCAACCCAAAATGACGATGAATCCGACTGATGCGCTCCATGGCTTTTTGCACATAATCCACTGCTTCGTTATCCTGTAACCGGCTAAATCGTTTTTCCACGCTGAACGCATCGATTCCCACTTCTACAAAATACGGAAAATCACTTTCCGGTTGCTCATCCACGGGATTGGGTACATCGGTAAAACCATTTTCGTGCAGCAAGCGAATTAGGCGCTGATTGTTCTGAATGCGCTCCAGAGAGAGCACATGGAAAGGATAGCGAATAAAATAATTAACATTTTTGACTCGAATTCGTACCATAAGCACATTGGTTGTTGAGATGTAAATTTGTCGGATATAATTTCGAATATCCGTTTCATTTTCCCCACAACCAATTAGCTTACAAATAGCGTGCCTGATTACATCTGGCGCAGAAGAGTGGGTAAAAACAGAAGCGGTGTAATGAGGGAGGAGGAACAGCCCGCCGTGGCGGTCGAACCAGCGCTTCCAGGCAAAGCGGGATTCCGAAACACCCGGAGTGGCAAATCCCGGTAACAGAAAAGTACGTGGTTTTTCCCGACGGGGGAAGACTACCAAGAACCAGCGCTGCTGCCACATTTCTCCGAACTGTAATTTTTTATTTATCAGCGGTTTAGCAGATTTCTTATTCCAGTAGCTCCAGATGTTTTTTAGGTTGGTAAAAAGGGATTTGCGTTCTTCCAGAATAACCAGCGTTCGGAGTTCGGGAAACAGATTTTGAATTTTTTGCCAGCGGGAAACATCGGGTGGGGTAACCATGTCCCAGATAATGGTGGAGACGTTTTTGTTGATTGCCCCCAATTGCTCCCAATCGCCATCCACACAGCTAACCCGGGAATTATGTTGTAAATTTTTTACACAGCCAGCAGGACAAAAAAAGGTAAGGTAAACGGGTGGTAAAAACGCACCTATCTGGCAACGTTCGGGTACGTCGGTAATCACCAGTACCGTCTCGCCCGCTCGCACATCCGTAAAATACACATAGGGGAGTAGAGAATACAGCTTATGCCAGGCACCCATTAATTCATTCCCAGATATCGTTTCATGATTTCGTCCACAATTCCGGCGGCAACCTCTTCGGGCTTTTTATCGGTTTTCTGATATAAAACTGGGAGGTTTTTTAACGTCTTGCGATAATAACGCTGGAACAGTTCAATCTCCTGTTCCTGAAGCTGGGGTTTTCGCTCTACAATTTTTTCGGGATCGTTATGCAGAAAGACAATTAAATCCGGGGTTGGGAAAAATTTACAGATAAACCAGCGCCAGAATTTAAACTGCTTCATCAGGCGTTTTTTAAAGATGTAGCGTAAATCATAGACGTACCTGTCTTCCAGCACAATAAAATTTTTACGAACTTTTGGGCGCACTTCTTTTAGATATCGGAACCAGAGTTCTGAATATACTGCTGAATAATAAATCCACCCTTTTACAATTCCAAAAATCCACTTTCTCAGAATATAAAATAAAGATTGGGTTTCTTCTCCTCGGAAACGATTAATAAAACGCTCTTTCCAATCTACCATGGAAGGGAAAAGATCAACTTTGTACACCCAGCGGAGCATCGGAGAACGAATCTGCCCCCAGGGTCCCATGTACACCAGCGTATGTTTGATTTTACCAGCCGCATCCAGTTGCTCCTGCACCGTTTTAATAGTGGTGCTTTTACCGGATCCATCCACACCCACAAATGCCACATGGATTCCGTAATTGTCGCTAAACCAGCGCCGAAGATATCGACGGTAGAAGCGGTGGTACCGCGCTTTTAATGAATGGCGGGTGTACAGATGAATAAGAGTTCTCGACACCTGCAAAGCCAGAATCCGATCTTTGTTGAACCGTTCCGGATTGGCCAGAAAATCATGGAAAATTTCCTGCACCCTGGGGTAAGGAAGCATGCGATCCAGATAGGCGTAATCCAGTTTCTGTTGCAAAAGTTCCTGAATACGGGGGAGATGCTTATCCTGAATATGCTTTTTACCAATTAAATTGTGGAAAAAGAGATGGAGCAACTCATCTTCGGGAGAAAGGTGGTAGAACCCATCCATTCCCTGAATCCGGCGCTCCAATATTTGGGCTGTCGGCAGATATTCAATGCCATCCTGAATCATTTCGAAATGGACATCGAATACTTTAAAACAGCGATTAATCCAGGCCAGGTAAATCATTTTCGCAGGAATAGCCAGATTTCGGGGAGAAAATCCGTATGAGGTCACTATCTCTTCGAATTTTTTCAATTCCCCGGGAGGAATTAAAATATCCAGCTCCGATAAATTTCGATCGTAAATATTTCGATCTCTTAGAACCACATATGTTATTTTATTGATATTCAAAGAGAGCAGAATTTCGGAAAAAACCGACATTATCCTCCCGATATTGAATGAGACCAGGTGAAAAGTAATGAGACAACCTTAAAAAATAACAGAGCACAAAACCCGGACAACGCTCCCACCACCAAACTCAGAATTTAACTTTCGGAATAAATCACAAATCTTTAGAAAAAATTAACCCGGTTATGAAATAGCTCTTTACACAATCGCCCTTTTAATGCAAGGGACCAAATACTTTCGTAATTAAATGGAATCGGTACTTACATTCTTATGTGACTTCACCATAATTTTTTTCACAAAGTTTATTAAAGATTAATATTCAGAAGAATATAATCATCCACTTTACCGCATCAAAATCATTTTGCGAATGGCATGATATTTTTCGGAATCCAGTTTATAATAATACACCCCGGAGGAAACATTCTGCCCCCGGTCATCCTTCCCATCCCATTGCACCTGATGCACACCACCCGGATAATCTGCTTCGACCAGTCGCCGCACCTGTTGTCCCAGAGCATTGAATATGGTTACCGAAACATGGGCGCGTTCTGGCAAGCTAAATTGAATGGTGGTTACAGGATTAAAAGGATTGGGGAAGTTCTGCGCCAACCGGAACGATTGCGGCAATTGAGGTTGCGGTGCAATCGGGGTACTTCCACCGGGCGGCGGTGGAGGTGTACTACCAAACTGACCGATAAAGCTTAAAGGTAGAATGGAAGCGGAATTTATAGTAATTCCATTGAAATCGGTTTTTTGTTTCAGAGTAAGTGTGCAATTTTGCAGCACTGCCAGCCAGTATCCTTCACCGGGTTGCAGATGGGTCGTTTCGTAATAGACGTTATTACTCACATCGTATCCGTAAGCAATTAATACCGAGCCATCGGGATTATCGTTGGGATTGGAAATATCCACCTGCTGGAATAACGAACCAATGATGTTCCAGCCCATGGTTGCGGAAATTTCCTCTCGCGAAAGCGGTGTACCCGTAATTTCCTGTGTGTGGGGATCGGCTACTGCAAACCAGTACCCTTTACCGGGCACAATTGTTGTAGTTCCCACGTAACTCTGAGTAACAGGATCCCATTCATAAGCAATGAGTACGTTGGGAAAAAGGGTATTTAAACTGGAAGACTCAGGCTGCAGGGGTAGAGAAACCATGTACCACCCACCCTGGGGAAAATCGAATGTATAAGTATAGCTTTCCCGGTACAGAATGGTTAGTTCCACATCCCCGCTAAAAGAAACCCGGCTGGTGCCTCGCATATCCACATCGCTATCCAACCCGGTTAACAGAAAAATTCCGTTCTCGGGAATCTGTGTAGAATCCCACTGCACGGTTACGGCACCTCCACCGGTATTAAGAATTTTCAATGTCCAATCAATACTGTCACTATAAGGATTATCCCAGTGACGGGTATCTTTATACAAATAATTGGGGGAACTGCTAATGTAGAACGAAGCGTAAAAGCTGCTGCCCGGAGAAGTCAGGGAAGAATCCAGTAACGTATCGTAAACACTGGTCGCTTCTTCGTTTCCCGCAATAATTCGCTGCAAGGTTGTGGCGCCATGGGTAATGGTAAATGCCAGTTGCCAGGTATCCTGTTTCTGCACGTAAAAATTCTGGGATTGGGAATCCTGATAATTCGCTGAGTTCTGATCGTACACCGTAACTTTAAGGGAATAGGTACCCGAGGAAAGAGAAGCAGGAATTTCCAGCGATTCTACAAAAGCATCATTATCGTTCCCGGTAATGGTGAGGTAGCGAGTGTTACTGTTTTGTACCAATCCCGTGGAATCCAGAATACTGGTGACTACTTTGATGTCCTGGGATGAGTTGTCGGTATCGATTTCTTCGGTAATGTGCATGGTGTCGCCCGTAAAATACCAGCTTCGATCTAGATTCACATAACGAATGGAGGCGGCAACGGTAGAACCGCCACTGGGAGAGCCGGTCTGATTGCTTCCCTCCAGAGCATAATCGAATGTCAGCACAGAACCGTCATTGGGGTAGCAACAACGCTGGAAGAGGTAATTCTGCGGCCAGGAGACCTTGTCTCCGGTGGCATTATTAAAATAATCCACAATGGTGCCATTTTTTTTCAGCACAATTCCATCGGCTCCTCCGTCGAAGCGGAACCCGGATTTGGTGAAATCCGGTGCAAAACCATATTCTGCCTGAAACTCTGCCCCATCCCGGGCTAATACGGCAAATTCGTTGGGATCCAGGGTACCACTCAAACTTTTGGTAGAAGAGGGAGAGGTGTCCCCATCATCGTAATATTCCAGGGTATAATCGGACAAATCCACCGGAGAACTTCCCCGATTCTGTATTTCCACATAGGAAGCCAGCACATTGGAATGGCTGTGCACTTCGGTGATAATCATATCGTCCTGAGGAGTAAAATCCAGGGGAATGTATCGGTACCAGATTTGATTCTGGGTCACGTTCAAACCGGTAATCATTAATCCGCTGCTGGTACTGATGGGAAGATAGGTGGCACTAACATCATTAAAAGTATCCGTTCCGTTTTCAATCAAGGTCACCCAATCATCGCTCCGGACGTCCTGTAAACTGTCTTTATTTAGCACCGCGTATCCTATTTTATCGTTCACTGTGGCAAATACGTACAATTCATTCGTAGTTTCGTTCACAGTAAGGGCAGGACGCGTGGTGTTACCGGGTTCTGTGTCGTATAGATTCACTTTGGACCAGTTCCCGTTGCGGCTTCTTTTGAATAATGTAAAATGAGGAGTAGAGCTACCAATCGCACCCCATTTCATAATTCCGTACAGATTATTGTCCAGATCGCGTACCAGGCACACATGATTATCCGATTCAGGAGGTTCGGGTAATGGCTCTTCATCCCAATTGGATAGGTTGGTGGGAGAATCCCCATCCTTTAATTTCATAAAAATGACATCCCCATGAGAATCCTCCGAAACCATAACCCCCATGTAACCTGAACCATTGTATTCAAATCCGATGGCATCGGCTAAGCCATTGCTTTTGCTCAAATTACGAATTACAATTGAAGAATCCAACCAGGTTTCCCCTCCATCCTGAGAATAGGTAATCCAAAGTGCACTGTCGTGCACAGAAAAAACAAATAAATCTCCATCCAGCGCCTGAGCCAGAACCGGTGGTTCGTTTTTAGTTCCGCTGGAAGCACCGGGGACGGAATGAGGAAATCCACTATCCAGACTCCAATTACTACCAGAATAGGAATATCGGTAAATTTTTTCACTTATGGGGAACAGGATGTAAAGCGTGTGGTTCAGAGCATCCAGTACCATATCCGGCGTCCGCTGGGAACTAAATTCATCAATAGTTTGCACCACACTCCAGGTGCTTCCATCGAATTTGTTGAGGCACCATTGGGATTGGGCAGTATTATAAAACGTACCCCACCAATACCCATCGAACCAGATAATTTTACTCTGATTATGGCGCAGAAATGGACCTTTGGTATCGGGAATGGCGTTACCACTCTGTACCGAAGCAAAACTCAGCCCAACAAACCACAAAATACTCAACAAATAAAGAGATGCTTTCCGGCTCACAGCACTATCCCTGAATTATTCCGGTAATTTTCTGATACATTTGTTGTATATGGAGACTTCCCGCAGGAAGTTCCCAAGAATGTAAATCAGGTAAGATTTTATATTTTCGAGACGAATTTACAAAACAAATTTGAAATGAAAATTATAATAATTGCAGGATGTTATTTGTATGGAACAAATCACAAAATAAAAATCATAAAAAAAATAAACTGACTATTCCCTTTTCCGCTTTACACAGATTTAAAAAATAGGTTAATAATAAAAACATTTCTCATCCCCCTACTACCACCTCCAACCCCAAAACAACCCTGACTTTATTAAAAATTTTCAGGGGAATTACCCTGACTTTATTACAACCTATCTCCATCTTAAAAAATAGCTACCGAATCCCATCGGTAGCTATTTTCCACTTCTCTTTAAAAAAAATTTAGCCGCATCAATTCATTTGCCAGAGGAATTAATCCAGTACCTGCCGTACCACATCGATTACCGTTCCATCTACCCATTTGATGGCAGCCACCACTTTATCCCCTAACTTCGGTTTCTGCGGTTTCCCCCCGCAAATTCGTTCGGCTTCGGCTTTCAGTTCTTCAATGCTGCGAATCGGTAGAGAGGAACCGGACAACTTTTCGATTAAATCTTTCCGCCGGGGATTGATGGCAATTCCCCGCTCGGTCACAATCACATCAATCAATTCACCCGGACCCACCAGGGTGGTTACTTCATCCACAATCACCGGAATGCGATCCCGGAAGAGAGGAATGGGTAAAATCACCGTTTTACTGTACAGGCAATTCTGCCAGCCACCAATACCGTGCAATAATCGTCCGTCACTATGAGTCACCACGTTTGCATTAAAATTCACATCCACTTCGGTCGCACCCAGTACCACCACATCCACCATCGAGGCAAAATTTCCCTTTCCGTGGAAGTTGTAACTGGTAAAGGGATTGGTATTTTGATGGTTGGGATTTTCCCGCATGGAACGAACCCCTTCCAGGTCGAAGGTCTGGCCATCCAGGATGTAATCGGTAAGTCCTTCTTCCAGCATTTCCACCAGATATTTGGTGGAGCCGCCGCGCACAAACCGCGCTTTAATGCCATGCTTCTTCATTAAGTCCCGCACATACACGGCAAACGCCAGAGAAGTTCCCCCGGCACCAGCCTGGAAGGAAAACCCATCCTTCATAATCCCGGCTTCCAGTATAAATTGTGCCGCCATCTCGGCAATTTTTAACCGATCCGGACTCCGGGTCAGTACCGTGGTTCCGGAAACAATTTTAGCGGGATCACCAATCGAATCCACTTCCACCACGTAATCCACATAATTACCGTGAATTTGCCAGGGAACTACCGGGAAGGGTTCCAGATTGTCCGTTACCACAATCACCTTGTCGGCGTACATGGCGTCGGCTTCGGCAAATCCCAGCAACCCACAGGCAGCTTTGCCGCGCACCGCATTGGCATTTCCAAAGGGGTCTGCCGTCGGCGCCGCAATTACCGCAATGTCGATATGCACTTCCCCATCCTGAATGGCCTGCCAGCGGCCCCCGTGGGAGCGCAAAATTCCCGTACCCCGCATTTTTCCCCGGGAACAGTAATCCCCCAGCGGCCCATTCATGCTCCCTTCGATGTGGTGAATCACACCGCTCTCCAGGTACTGAATCAGGTGAGCGTGGATGGGAAAGGAAGCGCTGGGAAACCAGCGGATGTTCTTCACGCCCAACTCCGCTACCGCATCGAACACCATATTGGCAACATAATCCCCATTGCGCAAATGGTGATGGGTAGAGATGGTCATTCCATCCCGAAGTCCCGCCTTCTTCAGTGCTTCTTTGATGCTGGCGACCCGCTTATCGCCATCCCAGGGATAATCGATGCAGGTGGGAATGGGCGGTGCCGCTTTACGCCCCGTAGGACGATGTTTATTCACCCCTTTATAAGGCACATGCCGTTCGCCATTGATGATTTGCGGAACCACGCGTCCGGCCGCATTTTCTACAAATTCTCCGTTACTCATAATCCTGCCTCCAATTTTCGTTCAGGAGATTGCTTTTAATCGCCAGTTCGATGGTTCGGATAGCCCGTTTTACCACCGGAGGGTCAATCATTTTGCTCCCCAGTGCCACCACACCCAGCCCTTTCCTTTCCGCTTCTTCGAATGCCAGAACAATTCGTTTTGCTTTTTCGATTTCTTCTTCGGTGGGTGCGAAAGCTTCGTGAATGGGTTGAATTTGTCGGGGATGAATGCACCCCTTCCCGTCGAATCCCAGACTTTTGGCTTCCAGCACGCTGGCACGCAATCCCTCCATGTCCTGAACATCCGAGAAGACGGTATCGATGGGCTGGATTCCCGCAGCCCGGGCAGCATTCACCACCACCGAACGTGCATAGAAACTCTCCCGGCCTTCGTTGGTGCGTTGGGCTCCGATATCTGCCGTGTAGTCTTCCAACCCGATGGCAAGCGCCACATTCCTGGAAGAAGCCCGGGCAATCTGGTAGGCATGCATGACCCCCAGCGCACTTTCGATGATGGGCATAAAGAACACCTCCCGCTTCTCCGGAAGCGTTTTCAGAATGCTCTCCACCTTTTCCTCAATTTCCTGAATTTGCTCCGGAGATTCCACTTTGGGCAATAAAAGTACATCGACCTTGTGGGGAACCACCTCCTCCAGATCCTGCAATCCCAGCGGCAACTGGTTAATTCGCACCATACGTTCGCATCCTTTAAATTCCAGTGCACGTAATGCGTTACGCACCAGAATGCGGGCATCCTCTTTTTTACCCGGCGCTACGGAATCTTCCAGATCCAGAATCAACCCGTCCGGCTGGTGAATGGCGGCATTAAGCATCAGCTTGGGCTGATCGCCCGGGAGGTAAAGGCGAGATCGCCGGAACCGCTCACGCTGGGGCGGAGGCACCTCTTCCACATAATCCGGTAAAAATCGCTTTCCCCCATCCAGACCGGCCTTCCGCACAGCCGATTCGATTCGCGCCATTAGCACAAATGGTACCGCACCGGAATCTTCCAGCGTAATGTGGGCATGTTCAATTCCAAAAAAGCGCATCATTTCCTGCACCAGCGCACGGATGGAATCCCCATACAGCTTCTCCACCTTGCTGGTTAACTGAATCTCGATTCCACCGGAAGTACGCGGCGTTAGCCCCACCCAGCAATCCGAACGCACTTTTTCCCCCCGATTGCCTGCTTCAAACACAGGTTCACTCATAGTGCTCTCCTTTTTTGATTGCACAACCTATTCTTCCACTAATCTCACCACTCACTGCGAAAGCGCTGCTCTCCACACCTCCCACCCGGAGACATGGTCTTTAATTTCTTCCAATCCGGGAACGCATTTTAACTAATTTTTCAATAAATTGAAACAGAAAATTCAGCGGTACCGGAACGTTTCCGGCTTCCTAAAAACAGCCCTTTCTCTTTTCCGGAGTGTCCCGGGAAAAATCAGCAATGCCCCTCCCCTCTCCATCGAAAAACGAAACGATGCGGCTTATTCCCGATTCAACAACCCACCTCGTTTGTAAATGGCCAGTTGTACCTCCGAGAACGGGGTGACCCGGGCTTTTTTCCCGTTTTCCAGATTCTCAATTTCACCCGTCTGGAAATTGAGGCGTATCCGGTCGCGCTGTTTCAACTCCAGTTCTTCCAGAATATCCGGATGGTACGTGAGAATGGGCATGGCGGCGTTTATGGCATTTCGCTCGTAAATGGCACCAAAGGATTCCGCCAGTATGGCCTGAATGCCCAGCGATTTGAAACAATCAACCGCCTGTTGCCGGGAACTTCCCGCACCAAAATTCTTCCCGGTAAATATGATGTCTCCTTTTTCCGCTTTTTGAGCGAAGTCCTCCCAGCCCTCCAGATTATCGAAGGTGTAGCGCCCCATTTCTTCGATATCGGTAATGGTCAAGTAGCGGTTGTGGAAAATCATATCCGTATCGATGTTGTCCTTGCGAATAATCCACACCTTGCCTTCCACAACGGTAGGTGCCTCCCGTTTTTCCACGGTCTTTTTCGAAGCGGGTTGATACTGGAAGGTGGTGGCTTTCAGTTCTTCGAAGGTGACGGGGCGTTCCGGCAGAGCGTCCGGTGTAGTGATGTATCCCGCCACTGCGGAAGCAGCTACGGCAGCGGGAGAACCCAGGTACACCTGTCCTTTCCCCTGCTTTCCGGCGAAGTTCCGGTTTCCGGTACTGATGGTAATTTCCCCGGGACCATTTTGCCCGATTTGCCCGGCGGCACAACCGGCACAGCCGGCGTTACCCACCAGCGCTCCTGCTTCCTTAAAAATCTTCAAAAGCCCCTCTTCCATCATCTGACGCCACACCCGGTCTGTGGAAGGCACAATTTTCAGCACCACACCGGGCGCCACCTTGCGTCCCTTAAGAATGGAAGCGGCGATGCGTAAATCCTCAATGCGCCCGTTGGTACAACTTCCAATAAAAGCCGAATCAATTTTTACTTTCCCGATTTCCTGAATTCCTACCGAATCTTCCGGATGTCCCGGACGGGAGACCATGGGAACAAAGCGGGAAAGATCCAGCTCGAACACCTGCTGGTAGCTGGCATCGGGATCGGCGGCAATTTTTTCCAGTTTTCGGCCCGCTCGACTCTCGCAAAACGCCATGACTTCTTCATTCGGTTCAAACAGTAAAATAATCGCGCCCATTTCGGTCGCCATGGAGGCAATGGTAATGCGTTCGTCCAGGGTAAATTTTTCCACTTCCGGGCCGGTGACTTCCACCGCCAGCCCCAGTAGCCCGTTGGCACCAAAATGATGCAGCAGGTTTAGCACAATGTCCTTGGCGGTTAGTCCCCGGGGACGCTCACCCTTC
>JALXCH010000311.1 GCA_026991005.1 Calditrichia bacterium
CGCTTACCGGTAAGGGCAATCGCCAAGCGCAACACTTCTTCCGGCTGTTCATCCAGCGATTTACCAGGATGAAAAGTCCGGTTAATCTCGAAAATGCGCAGATCTTTAATTTGCCGGTTCCGATTATGACGAATCACCTGGGCTAAACTGGGAATAAGCGAGTTGCGCATACCGTCCATATCCCGGGAGATGGGATTGAGTATGGGGTAAATGGGTTTGCCTGTTAACTTTTCCCAGACTTCCCGGTTAATCATACTATTCGTAATCACCTCCTGTATTCCCATCCCGGTCAAAATATCCCGCAACTCATCGGCAAACCGATCCAGTTCGTTTCGTGGGATACGATAGTTAATCACCGTGCTTTGCCGGGCGGGAATATTGTCCAATCCATACAGGCGAGCCACTTCTTCCGCCAGATCGGCCACCCGTTCCAGATCCGGACGAAACGTGGGAACGACCACTTCCCCATCTTCTACTTTCAAATCAATGCGTTCCAGAATTTCGCTCATTTCTTCGGCAGAAAGCCGGGTTCCCAACAACCGATTTATCTGCTCTGTTTTTAATGGAACCCGTTTCGGCTCAATTTTTCGCACATATTCATCCACGGCTCCTTTTAACACCTCCCCACCCGCCAGTTCTGCAATCAATTGGGCGGCGCGATCCAGAGCATACAACACCCCGTTGGGGTCGGCACCTCGCTCGAAGCGCTGGGAGGCTTCGGAATGAATCTCCAGATAACGCGCACTACGTTGAATGCTTTCCGGTTTAAAATAGGCACTTTCCAGAAGAATATTCACAGTACTCTGGCTCACCTCGGAATTCAGTCCCCCCATGATTCCTCCAATAGCTACCGGCCGCTCGGCATCGCAAATCAGCACAGTTCCCGCACGCAGGGTATGTTCTTTGTCGTCCAGCGTGGTGAATTTTTCTCCTTCCGTGGATTCCCGCACAATAATCTGTTTTCCCTGAATTAAATCGTAATCGAACGCGTGTAAAGGATGGCCGGTTTCCATCATCACATAGTTGGTGACATCCACAACGTTGTTAATGGAGCGCATGCCCACTGCCTCCAGACGCTGTACCAACCAGGAAGGCGAGGGTCCCACTTTGATGTTGCGAATCACCCGGGCGGCATACCGGGGACATCCCTCCGGAGTATCGATGCGAATGCGGATGTGATTTGCGGCAGGTTCATCCACTTCCTGCAACCGGATTTCCGGTTTGCGTACTTTTTGCCCGATGATAGCCCCCACTTCCCGGGCGACACCAATGTGGCTTAAACAATCCGGGCGATTCGGCGTTACCGAAATATCCAGAATGTAATCCGTTTCGAAATTCAGGGCCTGAGCCAGAGGCACCCCAACGGGCAACGAATCCGGCAAAACCCAGATGCCATCGGAGTGTTCGGCCAGCCCCAGCTCTTCTTCCGAACAAATCATTCCCTCGGAAGCCACACCCCGGATTTTGCTTTTGCGGATTTTCATGCCAATGGGCAATACCGCGCCCACTTTTGCCACGGGAACAGTTTGTCCCGCAGCGACATTGGGCGCCCCGCAAACCACTGTCAATTCCTCATCTCCCACATCCACCCGGCACACCGAAAGCTTATCCGCATTGGGGTGTTTTTCCGAAGAAAGTACCTTGCCCACAACTACATTGGGAATATCCAACTTCTTTTCAATAATCTCTTCCACTTCCAGACCGGTGAGCGAGAGCTTTTCGCCAATCTGATACGGGTCTTCAGTGAGGTTCAGATAATCCTTAAGCCAGTTGAATGAAATCTTCATGATGGTACCTTTATTTTCAATTGCAAACAATCATTTAAATGAACATACCTTAAAATTGAGATAGAAACCTCATATCGTTTTCAAAGAAGAGGCGAATATCATCAATACTGTAACGCAGCATGGCAATCCGATCGACCCCCATACCGAAAGCATATCCGGTGTACACTTCCGGGTCGTAACCCACTGCTTTAAAAACGTTGGGATCGACCATTCCGGCTCCGGAAATCTCCACCCAACCGGTGTACTTGCACACTTTGCACCCTTTGCCCCGGCAGAAGACACAGTTAAAATCGTACTCCAGACTGGGTTCGGTGAAGGGGAAAAAACTGGGCCGGAAGCGCACGTGGATGTCCTCCCCAAACATGAATCGGGCGAACTCTTCAATCACTGCTTTTAAATCTCCGAAACTGATGCCTTTGTCCACCACCAACCCTTCCACCTGATGGAAGAAAGGGGAATGGCTGGCATCGGGTGTGTCGCGGCGATACACCCGTCCGGGAGCGATGATGCGTACCGGCGGCTGCTGGCTCATCATTGTACGAATCTGCACCGGTGAGGTGTGGGTACGCAGTAGAATATCCTCGGTGATGTACAGGGTGTCCTGCATATCCCGCGCCGGATGATTTTTGGGAATATTCAGCGCCTCGAAGTTGTACCAGTCGGTTTCCACTTCCGGACCATCGGCGATGGTAAATCCCAGTCCCAGGAAAAAGCGTTTGATATCGTCTAACACCTGAGTGAGGGGATGTTTTTTGCCAACGGGAGGGCGGCGTCCCGGCAGGGAAAGATCCAGCGTTTCTTTGCGCTTGCGCTGCGCGAATTGCGGTTTCAGTTCGTTGATGCGTGTTTCCACAAATTGTTTCAGTTCGTTAATCAGCTTACCGAATTGGGGACGGTCTTCCGGTGCGATGTCTTTCATCTGCTTAAAAAGTCCCTGCACCAGTCCTTTGCGTCCCAGGTATTTCACCCGCAGGGCTTCAAACGCCTGGACGTCTTTCACCTGCCCTGCTTCTTTCTCGAACTCCGATTTGATTTGTTGAATTTTCTCTTCCATTTTAGCACCGTTTTGTGGTAATCCGTTGTATTCTTTTAAATTGAATTAAATTTTAAGCAACTAATTTAAAAACATTTTCAGTGGATGCCTAATGAAAATTGAAGATTAAAGTGGGAAATTTTGTGGATGTGGATAAAACGTTAGTTAAATTCCGAAGCGGGTCGGAAAGATTCCTTAATTTCAGCACCAATTTTAAAATATATTAATTTTCCAATCACCTAATTTCCTCAAAAGAACATCTTTTCGGGGGAATTGTAATTTGAGCTAAAAACTGAAATTTTTACTTGACTTATTATTATTATTCTTATTATTATAGAAATATAATAAAACCGTTCCATTCACAAAGGGGGAGTTTCGTCATAAAAGATTTAATCGTTTTTAGGGAATTCTGTTGTTTCTTACTGGATTGCGTTTTGAATAATAGAAACCACATAATTTTTATATAGCAATTTAAAAATTTTTCCATGTTGTACTACACATCATAATTCCCATCTCTCCCGGTCGCTATATTAATGTGGGTTAAACTGATGAACGCATATTGATTTATTAAAGGCGAAATATCTGTAAAAAGCAGTAAATCATACGAACATCAAGATATCAAAAATAATTTACAAGGTAACGCTGTTTTTAAATAACTTATTTAATAAATTTTTAATATTTTAATATAATCAGGAGGTTTATATCATGAAAAGAATTTTTCTAAACATCACACACGGATTTATACTTTTTTTGTTCACAAGTACTACCATTTTAGCGCAAAGTAGCTGGATAAGTGGTGGAAAGGAAATCCTATATGCAGATCCATTAAGTGTACACGTAGGGATAGGATTGGTCAGACCTGAATACAATCTAGATGTTAACGGAATTATAAATAGTAGTGATTATTATCAGAACGGAATAAAAACGGGCATGTGGCTGTTTAACAATCAGAAGCCGGCATCAATATATTTTAATAGCGGAAAAGTGGGGATTGGCACGGATTCACCGAATAGTACTCTTTCGATTGATGGAGAAATAGATATTTCTGGTAATCGTTTTTTTGTTGGTACAAATGGTAAGATAGGAGTTGGCACGAATAATCCGTTTACTCGCTTTCAGGTAAGGGGCATAGGTGGTAATGATGAAATAATGCGAATAACCGATTATGATGAAGAATCTGAGCTCCGCATTTATGGCACAGGAGGAGTAACTAAACTCCAGAGCTGGTATTATTCCGGGCAAGTTGAAAACGGTTATCAAGCCGGAACATTAATTTTAAATCCCTCGGGTGGTAATATCGGTATTGGTACAAACAATCCTGTCAGTACATTGCAGGTAAACGGTGGTGAAGAAATTTTTCGGCTACAAGGAGGATTTGCACAACTAAGTTTCAGACTAAAAGACAACTCTAATGTAGAGCTACAAGCCTATGATGACACGCCGGAGCCATATAATCTTATTTTCAATCCTTCGGGGGGCAATGTAGGAATTGGTACGAATTCACCCAGATCGAAATTAGCTGTAAATGGAACCATAACAGCAAAAGAGATTGTTGTTACTGAAAACGGCTGGTCAGATTTTGTGTTTGAAGAAGGCTACCGCTTACCCCCGCTGGAAGAAGTGGAACAATACATAAAAAAGAACAAACACCTGCCAAATATTCCCTCCGTTGCTGAGGTAGCCGCAAATGGCGTAAGCCTGGGTAAGATGCAAGCCAAACTGTTGCAAAAGATTGAAGAGCTTACGCTGTATATGATTGAGCTGAAGAAGGAGAATGAGGTGTTGAGACACCAATTGTCAGCTTTGAAACTCAGAATTGAGCATCGTAAAACATATTGATTCTAGGGAGAACATCTTCACAATTTTCTATAAAATGTACACATCGTTTTTCAAGTAGAGGAGATAGGGATATGAAACTTAAGGGGGTATTAGTCCCAAGGTTATTATCTCTACTGTTTTGTGGTATATTCATAACTTATACATTTTCGCAACAACCACAGGAAGAACCGAGGCGATTCTATGAATATGGGATGCAACCGGAGGTGTGGCATTTTGTTGGCCCAATTCCGGCAACTGTGGATAATAAAGGTGACTTGAATTTAAATATTCCCATTTTGAAGGTTCCGGGTACGAATGGTCTGGATTTTGAAATAACCTTTACCTACAAAGCTGGAATATTATATCATCAAACAGCATCATGGATTGGTCTGGGGTGGAACTTTGATCCTGGAAGTATTACAAGAGATGTTCAAGGTAACATCAAATTTGAAAGTCCATGTCCAGGGGTTCCTCCAACATGTATATATGGTGTTGATTACGAACGTTTGGAAACAAGGTTTTATGCTCCGGATCAATACTATATAACCCTACCAGGTAAAGGGACTTTTCCAATGGGACGAACAACTCTTTCAAGTTTTAATGATCCGAATGGGAATGACTATATACATCCATATAATGGGCAATTTGGTTTTTATATAGAGAATTATAAACCATATAAAATTGAGTATGAATTATCATCACCTCAAGACGGGGTATGGTGGGATGATTATCCTGGTATTACTATAAAATATAATCACGACATAAATGAATATGAACAAGATGTCAAAACTTTTATCATTACAGATGATGATGGCATCAGGTATATTTTTTCAAAGCCTTCTTTAGGATTGTATAAAGATTATTTAGACCCATCCGTACCTCCATCAGAGTATGCATATCCAAATGTCTGGAGAATAGTTGGTATTGCAGGTCCAGATTATTCTGGTAATTTAGATCTTTTAAAAGAAGATGTTGTACCATATGAAGATTCCGGTTTGGAGAATTATATAGATTGGATTAAATTTGAATACAGTTCATTTTCAGGTGAGCTTATAAATTCTTCAATGTTAATTCAAAATGCTTATTTAACAAAAATAATTACACCTACTCATTATGCTGAATTTATCCTTGATAATCGTGACGATATAGACTTAAAATTTTTTCCGGATATTGAAAGTGGATACAATGATATTTCGTCTCATTACAAAAGACTTAAAGAAATAAGATTGTATACCAAAAATGGTACTTTAGTAAAAACAGTTCAATTAATTCATGATTATGAACTGGGAGAAAGCAATAACGATTCAAATAATGGTAAATTAACACTTAAGAGAATAGTTTTTAACTCGTATAATTATGAAATACTCCCCGGTTATGATTTTGAATATGTTGATTATAATCCTTCGTGGAGTTATTTAAAAGAAGATTTTTATTATGATGGATATGGATACTACAATGATCAGAGCGATCCGAAGTTTGGTATTGATAAAAATCCAGAAGATGCTAAAGCCTGGAGTCTAAAAAAAACAACCTATCCTTCCGGGGCTACGGAAGAATACGAATATGAAAATGATTACATTGATGACACCGGAGATTTAACCTTTGCAAGCTTGTATGATCCAGGAGATGGAACCGGATTCCAATGGCGAACGGAATATTTTAATTTCGATGATGTTTGGGGACCTTATACCTATCGAAGACAGGGAGGAATACGGGTAACACAAATAACTCGAACTGATGGGATGGGAAATAACCAGGTCATTCAATATAGCTATGGTCCGGGACATACCTCTTGCGTGCCGCCTCCCAAAATGGTACCCTGGCTTCAATGGGAAGGATCGCAGGTTATTTATCGAAATGAATATGTAATCAATAATCGCGGGGAACGCGGTGTGTTTTATGAGTGGGTAAAAGCAACCTATTCTGATGGATCGGAAGTGATTCGTTACTATGTACCTGGTGATCAGGCAACGGCGGATTACTGGCGGCAAAAAGTGCTTATCTCCAGTTTCGGAACCTATCCCATCTGGCTCTATCATAGCAATAATAACAACTTTATCTGGGGGCAAATTACTAAACAAGTGATAAATCGGGGAGACTACCGAGAAACAATTGAATATCAATATGATAATTTCTATAGGTATATCGGTATTTTATTCCCGCAGCATGGCATTCAATATGGGGAAACTTTTTATATCTGGCAATATCACTCCTTTCTGAATCAGCATACAACCACTGCAGAACAGATTAGTCAGCCCACAACTAAACAACAGATCGTTGTCAATCGAACCCAGCTACCATTAACCCGCCAGGTGAAAAGCGAGACGACCACCACCGGCGAACGTGAAGTTAAAAGAGAGTTTACCTACGCTCACGAAATTTACAACCAGACAGATGGGATGTTGGAACGCAATCGCCTGACAGATATGGCACAAATCGATCTATATTTCCAGGATAGGATGGACGCCATACCGCAGTTTATACTGGAAGCTTCTGACATTTACACATACCACCAGGTTCCCAAATGGCCCAATGATCTGGAAACCGTTTGGAAAGTTCGCGAGCATTATCAGTTGAATACCGAAGAAGAATTAACTGCGCCGCCGGCTTTTAACAATTGGAACGGTGGAAATACGCCAGATCCCCGCTGGCAGAAAAAGTATCGAATTGTGCAATATAAATATGGAAAACCCATTGTGGTGGAAGACGCCAACGGAGAGCAACTGGAACTTTTCTATGGGGACAACACCAAAAACCTTGTCAATAGCGACACACAGAATGACTTTGCCCATAATTATTTAACGGGAGTACGTTTGAATAACCTGGAAAAAGAATTCGATTATGACACCCGCTTTTTACGCATGAACAAATACACCGATGAAAGCGATAATGTCTTTGAACACATTTTTGACAACTTCGGCCGCCTGACCGGGGTGAAAGACGCCTACCAGGCCTTGACCCACGAATACGCTTATGAATACTCCCGGCAGCCGGGAACGTCCTTCGACCCTGCCAATCCCAATTTCATCAAAAAGCGGTCTTATTTTACTGGTACTCGATATGCCGATGTTTATGAATATTACGACGGTAGCGCCCGGCTGATCCAGACCGTGGAGGATACCAGCACAACAGGCGCAGGAAATACCGGATACGATTATTACACCGCCATTGAGCGCGATGAAGCTGGCAGGGAGAAGAAGCTTTACAAACCCTATAAAAAGACTGCCCAATCCGGCCGGCCGGCTTACGACCCGGATTACCCCTACCGGGATGAAAACGGAAACCATACCGGTTCCCTAACCGACCGCTTTCGGGAAAACCACTACAATTCCCTTTTAGATGAACAATTGATGAAAGTGGATTTCCCGGGACCCAAAACGCCTTCCAATTCCAATTTTTATGATTACCAATACGTAAGGGCAAAAGATGAACTGCCGCAGATTTATCCACCGGATAATCTTGTCGTCTGGCGTAAAGTTACCACCACCGATGAGGTAGGCAACCAGGTGATCCTCTTTGAAGATGAAGAAGGGCGAAAAAAGCTGCAACGGGAATTTAAACTTAACGAACAGGGGCAGCAGATAACGGTAGAAACTTATTTTAAGTACGACGGAAGGGGGAATATAGTTGAAGTGTTTCCGCCAAATTACTTTGCACCGCCCGCTGGTTCGAGTCCCGACGATTGGAAATTTACTTATGAATATAATACATTAGGACAACTGATCGCCCAGACCACACCCGATGCTGGAACGGTAAGGTACAAATACGATGCCCTGGGAAACCTGCGCTTCCATCAGGATGTCAATCAACGGCAACGCGGGGTAGTTGGCTTCACCACCTACGACTTTGCCGGTCGGGAACGGGTGCAGGGAGAAGCTTCAGCAGATTTTGACAATCTGGATGGAACGCAGAACTACCCTGCTTTTGAGGACGATGCCGACAACTGGATCAGCCTCAACCATTACGATTCGCCCACTCTGCCCAACCAGTATCCCTGGAACCTGTATGATTACAGCGGCATTACCCTGAACAACACCGCCGGGCGTTTAACCGCTAATGCCTATAAAATAACCGGAAACACCAGAGACGACCTGCTGCTGGAAGATACCACTATCTCCGCCACCAACCCGCAAACCTTTCGTGTGTTAAACAACCTGACGACCGGAAGCAATGTAACCATCGAAAGCGGCGCCGATGTGGTATTTAAAGCCGGCAGCCAGATTCGCCTGCAGCCCGGCTTCCATGCCAGAAGCGGCAGCGAGTTCCGGGCGCGCATCAATCACGATCTTGCCCCGCTGGAGGATGCATGGCAAATCACCCTGTTCAGTTACAACAAAAACGGGCTGGTGGAAGCCAAATACGTCTTCACACCGGGATTAAACAATCCCACTACCTACAACTACCAATACGACCGGCAGGGAAAATTGACCCACGTGCAGGTGCAGCAGGGTTCGGAAAGCTTCCACCATTGGTATGCCTATGGCGGAAGGGATGAGCTGCAGCGGGTGTACACCGCCACCACGGCAACTCAACCGATGCTGGCGGATTGGCTGCAGGAATACAACCCGGCGGGACTGCCAGTGCGGCTGGCGTTTAAAGAAACCTCAACTGATCAGTTCATGCTGGATATTCCCTTGCAGTATAACATTCGCGACTGGCTGACCGACATCAGCGATGTGAACACCCAGACGCATCCCTTTGCCGCCCATTACGATTACTATGCCGATGGCAACATCCAGAGCGCCACATTTTATAACGCCAATCCTCCGCAGTTACCCAACGAGAAGAAATACCGCTACGACTACACCTACGACCCGCGCAAGCAACTGCTCTCCGCCGACTACCGCTATTACGCCGGCGGCTGGCAGAACCCGGCTCGCTTTGATGTAACCGGGCTCCAATATGACGGCAACGGAAATATACTGGCATTAGAACGCAAGAAAGAAAACGATGCCAGCATTGATTACCTGACTTACCAATACGGCAATAATAACCGGTTACAAAGTGTGGCAGACGCAGTGGCGCCTACACCGGAAGACTGGGATGCGGAAGATACCGAATTTGGATACGATGCCAACGGGAATGTGGTGTCTGTGAAGGAAAACGGCAGCTACCGCTTCCGGCATATTCAGTATGACCCGCGCAACCTGCCTATGTTCATCGAACGGAGCGACCTTAGCGATATTATCTATCTGTACAACACAGGAGGGCAGCGGGTCTACAAAAAAATTGGCAGCCAAAACGCTGAGCACTATATTTTAGACGGCGACCAGACGGTGGCGGTGTATGAGAATGGTACGGTGAAATATTGGAATATCCTTGCCAATGGTGTGGTGGGCAGACGAGCAGCGAGCGGCGAGAAGTTCTATTATCTGAAAGACCATCTGGGCTCCACCCGGGCGGTGGTAAACAGCAGCGGTACAGTGGTAGAGGCTCATGACTATTACCCATTTGGCCTGCTGATGCCCGGCAGGGATTACCAGAGCGGCAGCGAGACGAAGGAGAAGTTTATGGGGAAGGAATGGGATGAGGAAAGAAGTGCCTATCATCTTGGCGCCAGACCATTAATGGCAGTGTTCGGGCGTTTTCCCTCACCGGATCGCTTTGCGGATGAATATCCATCGTTATCGCCATATCAATATGCAGCAAATAATCCGATAAATTTCATTGATGTAAATGGAGACAGTATATGGATTGTCTATGAAAATGAAGAAGGCAATAAGCAGCGATTGCTGTATACGCAGGGTATGAAATATGAAGGAAGTTATGAAGAGATTGCTAAACTGGTGGCTACATTAAACAAGTTGAATAAAATTAAAAGTGGAAATACTATTTTAACAACTCTTACGGGCTCTATAGCTAATTACAATTTAGGATTGAGTGGGCAATATGGAGGAGTTTATAAACCAAATGCGGTGCAACAAGGAAGTGGAGGTAATTTAAATGTTGCTGATCCTTCTAATCTCTATGGACTTGCGCACGAATTATTTCATGGTTATCAACACGAAAACATGGACTTGATAAATTCCACTGCTTTTGAAGTGGGAGCTCGTTTATTTGAGGAGCATATTTACTTTCAAATAAACAGAACATTTATCTCTCCTTTTGGTGGTAGTGAGGAATTTAATAGGGCCTACAATTTGTTACTAATGTCGCAATCATTTAATCAAAAAGCTTTTAATACTGCTACAAGAACATTCCTTCAAAGTGCGTTTAATCCACCAAATCCACCCAATTATAATCAATTACAACCTATATTAATCCAAAATCCACCTATTAGTCGTTTTTATCCTCTAATTAAATTTTAATCGAGATAGTCATGAAGTATTATTATGTATTAATAACGATATTATTATTGTTATTTTCAATGTGTTATAAATATCAAAAGCAGGATGGAATGGAAGACAATCTGAATTCAGATCATGTGACTATAGTTGAACCTGAATTTATTCGGCCCAAGATTATTCAACGAGCTCAAGTTATCTATCCGGATTCATTGCGTAAATTAAAAGTTAAGGGAACCGTTTGGGTTGAATGTTTGATAGACACATTCGGAAATATTGTTGAAGCCATAGTTATTCGATCTGATGATGAGCGATTAAATCCATTCGCCATAAAGACAGCTCTTTCTTACAAATGTTCACCGGCTATGATTAATCGGAAGAAAATGAAGTGGAAAATTAATTTTCCGATAGAATTTAGATAACAATATGGTAAGTTAACAAAAAAATGTTAGTTAAGTACCGTAATATTACATTCAGAACGGTAATCAGTCCGTAGCAGTAGTAAAGGATGGAATGGTATCGCAACGCGATACCATCAGGAGAGTATTGGAATATTCTTGCCAACTGCGTGGTGGGGCGCTATGAACCAGGCAGTGGGAGTAAATTCTACTATCTTAAGGATCATTTAGGCTCCACCCGGGCGGTGGTAAATTCCTCCGGCACAGTGGTAGAAGCGCATGACTATGCCGAAGGCATCCCGTTGGATTACCCCTTTGGACTGCTAATGCCCGGCAGGGATTACCAGAGCGGCAGCGAGACGAAGGAGAAGTTTACGGGGAAGGAAAGAGACAGCGAGACCGGCTGGGATTGGTTTAATCCGGGACGGTATTATGTTCCTGCACTTGGAAGGTGGATAAGTATTGCTCCATTCTTAGTAAAAAACTCTCCGAGAAATCGAAATAGAGTAATGAATGTTTTCTGAACCCTCTCACTAAAAATTTTCCAACTATTCAAGGAATCTGCCAAACAGAAGATAGCAACACTGGTACCCAGAACAACATTTCCTCTATCATCAACCTCAGTTCACACGAAAAAGCGCTCTAATAATGCAATTCTGCTCATTAATTGCCAGGCTTTGCCCCAATTGGCGGAATGGAACATTCCTCCCCCCACACAAAGCGGATCTTAACTTTTCCCCTCCTCCGGGGTTCATGTAAGTTGATTATCGAATCAACACCACTTTTTGGGTATATTTTTTCCCATGATAATTAACCACAATCCAGTACACTCCGCTGGCTACGGATTGCCCGAAATGATTCTGCCCATTCCAGAAAACCGAATGTTCCCCGGCATCCATAATGCGATCGAGCAGTATGTTTATCTCCTGACCTCGCAAATTATACACTACAATCCGCAAATGGCTACTTTCAGGAAGCTGAAAAGGAATGCGCACTGCCTGGTTAAAAGGATTAGGATAGGCAGGTTTCAAAACAAATTTATCAATTTTGGGAATCCGGATTTGTCTCCGGAGCTGGTACTCATGAATTGTTCCATCGAAATCCTGACTGGCCAGCCAATACACATACACTTTTCCGGGTTCTACGTTAACATCGAAAAAAGAATATTCCCTGCCAAAAGGATCATTTCCGGCACCGGGCAAAGTACCGATTAATTGAGGCACGTTCGAGACAGAGGGTTCTTCCCGATAAATAAGGAACCGATCGTTCTCAAGTTCTGAAGCGGTTTTCCATTCCAGCCATACCCCACCATTTTTCAGCGACAGCTCAAAAGAAAGCAGGTTAACCGGTAAAGACTGGTCGTTATCCCCACCCGGCGTACCATCCTGATTCGCTCCCATCGCCCAATAATCCTGCCCAACAAGCGATCCGTTATTATCCATCATATCCCGATAAAAAAGCTGGTTAGCACTCCATTCCGTTTTTAACCCCTCGAGATTGTTGAATTGGTCGATTAATTCTTCCCCGCCAGAAGTGTTGTATAATCCAATGCCATCTCGCCCTCCATCAAACAAAAAATTGGCATCTTCGGCATCGGGATAAAACCCATATTCACTATAAAAGGCATTGCGGTCCCGCGCCAGCACCCAATATTCATGCTCTACAAGCGTACCGGACAAATGGTAACTACCCGTGGCACTACTGGCATTATTGTTAAAATATTTAAGTATGTAATTCCCAAGGTTTACCGGCGAATCACTACGGTTGTACAATTCCACATAGGAAGCATTTATATTTGATTTACTATTCACCTCACTAATAATCAGGGCATCTGGCCAGGAATAATTAATATTTAACACATTATACCAGACGTTACTTTGAGAGGAATTTAATCCACACACCAGAATTTCGCTGGAACTATTATGCTGCTGATAGGAGACAGAGACATTGTTAAAATCATCACTACCGTTATCCAGAACCACACTCCAATCCCCACTTCCGATGGAAGAAGGGCTGTTTTTAGAGGTAATCGCCCTCTGTATTTTCGAATCCACAGTCGCAAAAATATTCACCTGGTCGTTAATTTCGTCAATGCACACCGAGGGACGGGTATTAACGGAACCACTACAATAAATAAGGTAATCGCTCCAATTTCCGGTGCTACTGGTTCGTTTAAAAAGCACAAATGTAGCAGATTCACCGGTACCCAACTTCACCACCGAGAACAAATTTCCATCTATATCGCGTACCATGCTTACGTGATTGTCCGAATGGTAATTCCCCGGTAGAGTCTCTTCCGTCCAGTTGGAATTCTGAGAGGGATCATCACTATCCGCAATGCGGAAAAAACGATAATCGTTACTGGAATTTTCCGCCACAAAAATTCCCATATAATTGGTTCCGTTATAATAAAAAGAACTGGCATCCACCAATCCGTCACTTACAGCAGAGGAAGTAGCAATCACATAGGGAGAACTATTCCAGGTAACGCCCATATCGCTACTGTGGAATACCCGCACTTCATAGTTAATCATATAAGCGATGAATAAATCACCATCCCGGGCCTGCGCCAGGCAAGGAGGCTCACTTTTCGAAACATCCTGCAAACCACTAATGGTTACCGGAAATCCCGAATCCATTTCCCAAGTATTGTTTTGCCAGGAAAAACGATACAGTTTCTTCACATATGGAAAAAGAATGAACAATTTTCGATTCAGGGCATCTACCACCATGTCCGGTATTCGCTTACCCTGATTTTCGAGTACCTGAATACTGCTCCATTGCGTTCCATCGTATTTCATTAATGTCCAGGCGGGCCCGCTTAATGGCACAATGGAGTACCAATCCCCCTGAAACCATACCATCTTGCTTTCGTTGCTTCGCACATACTCATTGTGCGAACTGTTGGGAATTGGACTTCCCGTTGCCCCCAACCATATCGGAATTAAAATAAACCAGAACCAGGTTAGTTTTTTCATTTTAGTTTCCTGAAATTTATCCGTTTCTCCTTCACGGGGAAATATACACACATTTTCTTTTAAGAAAAAAGAGCTAAGTCACATTAAAACCTTATATCATAAACTACCCAAAAACCTTTCCTTTAAATTCTCCAGCATGTTCAGCTTTAAAATAACTATTTCCAGATAGTTCAGCAAATTTAAGGTACTGTTTTTTTACAGAATAAAGTACGTTTTTTAATAATTAGCTTGACATTTTTAACTTTTTCTTTGAAATTCTGAAATAAATTGATGATTTGTGTCAAATACGATAGGTACGTAAGGAGGCAAAATGGTAGATTTAAGTGTGGATTATCTGGGATTCAGGTTAAAAAATCCTATCATCGTGAGCAGTAGTACTTTAACTCAGAATGTAGATGGAATAAGAGAAGCTGAAGAAGCGGGTGCCGCAGCAGTGGTAATGCGTTCCCTGTTTGAGGAAGCCATCCGGGAGGAAATGGGCCAATCAGATGCTGACACCTGGAGTTCCCATCCGGAGGAATACGAGTACATCATTCATGAATTATCGCTGCAATATGGCGCCAATCATTACCTTGAAATCATAAAAGAGGCCAAAAACAGCGTTCAAATCCCGGTAATCGCCAGCATCAACTGCCAGACTCCCAAATGGTGGGTAAACTATGCCCGGCAAATTGAAGCAGCGGGTGCCGATGCCATCGAACTCAATCTTTCTCTGATGCCCATCGATCCCGGAATGACACCCCAGCAAATTGAAGAAGAATTCATCTCCATTGTACGAACCGCCCGGGAAACGGTCAAAATCCCGTTATCGGTGAAAATTGGTTGCCAATTCACTTCCCTAAGCCGTTTTGCCAACCAAATTTGCGGGGCGGGTGCCTCTGCCCTGGTGCTCTTCAACCGCTTCTACCAACTGGATATCGACATCGAAGAACTTAAAGTTACGGGACGGAATCCGTACAGCCATCCCGATGAGCTCCACCGCTCCCTGCGCTGGATTTCCGTGCTTTACAATCGGGTAAATTGCGATCTGGTGGGCAACACCGGCATTCACGATGGAACTGGTTTAATTAAATTTTTGCTGGCGGGAGCTCAAACAGTGGAAATTGCCTCCACCATTTATTTAAATGGCTTTACCCGCATCCGGGAAATGTTAAATGAGCTAACGGATTGGATGGAACGCAAAGGCTATTCACGACTTTCCGATTTCCGTGGCCTGTTAAGCCTGAGTAAACAAAAAGAACCGGAGTTGTACGAACGATTACAATACATTAAAGCGCTCACCGAATTAACGGAATAAATTCTAACTAATCCCCTCTTCGCCTGGTGCAGAGGGGATTTTTTTTGTAATCTGATTAAATTTCGAAGCATTTAAGCACTTTACAATATAAAGCTCAGGGAACGCATGCCGATAGTTTACCCTGAGAAAAAACTGCTTTTAAAGGAAATATTTTTTAAAATCCAGAACAAATACAACCTTGCTTTTTAGCAGATATTATTTCGGTCAAAGGTATCTTATTCATCTTTCTGCAATAAATCCCAGAAAAGGTAGAATTTTATATTTCACTTGATAAAATTTTCCCTTTTTTTTATTTTGAAATTGAATATAAGAAAAAGTACATGCATGTTTCATAAAAGGGTATCAAGATATTTACTGAAATTTTAAATGCGAGGTGAAATATGGGTGGTAAAGTCCTTGATAAAAATTGGGTTGTTATTAACCCGGAACTATGTAAAGGGTGTGGTATTTGTATCGATGCCTGCCCCCAGGACGTTCTTAAATTTCACGAAAAATTTAATTCCAAAGGGTATCATTACGCCTATTACATTGGTGAAGGCTGTACTGCCTGTAACGTTTGTTTTTATGCCTGCCCCGAACCCGAAGCGATTGCAGTTTACAAGAAGGGGCATGTGCTGGAAGAAACTGAGGAGGTAATTTGACGATGGCAAAAGAACTTTTAAAAGGAAATTACGCAGTGGTAAAAGGGGCAATTTTGGCCGGCTGTAGATTATATTTTGGATATCCCATTACACCGGCCTCCGAAATTGCCGAGGCAGCCTCGTATTATCTACCCATGGTTGGGGGTACATTCATTCAAGCAGAAAGCGAAGTAGCAGCCATAAACATGCTTTACGGTGCGGTGAGCGGAGGTGCTCGCGCCCTGACGGCTTCCTCCAGCCCCGGCATTAGCCTGAAACAGGAAGGAATCTCCTATGCGGCGGGTGCCGAGTTACCCATTGTGGTGGTAGATGTGGTGCGTGGCGGCCCCGGCCTGGGAAACATTGCTCCAGAACAAAGCGATTACAATCAGATCGTAAAAGGTGGTGGCCACGGAAACTACAAAAATATTGTCCTGGCACCCAATAGCGCTCAGGAGATGTGTGATCTGACCATGTTAGCCTTCGATCTGGCATTCAAATATCGCAATCCCGCTTTTGTGCTTACCGATGGTTTTATTGGGCAGATGATGGAACCGGTAGAATTTCCGGAACCGCGTACGGAATTTCCGCGAGAGAAATGGGCACTATACGGAGATGCCGAAAGCAAGCTCAACCTCATCAGCTCCATTTACCTGGATCCCGACGAACTGGAAGCCCACAACCGGAAACTGCAGGAAAAATACGCTTTGATTCAGGAGCAGGAAGTGCGCTACGAAGCTTTCCATCTGGACGATGCCAAGTTCGTGCTGATGGGTTATGGTATTGTATCGCGTATGTTACGTTCTGCAGTGGAACATCTACGAAAGGAAGGGTTAAAGGTAGGAATGTTGCGTCCCATTACCCTCTTTCCTTTCCCCATCAAAGAAATTAAAGAACTGGCCGATCGCGGTGCGGCATTCCTGGTGGCCGAGATGAGTAACGGCCAGATGGTGCAGGATGTACGCCTGGCCACGGAAATGAAAGTTCCGGTGTATTTTTACGGTCGGATGGGTGGGAACGTACCCACCACCGAGGAATTAATTGAACAAACCAAAATTCTCTATCAAAAATCGTGAGCATAGACAAAGAGGTGAAAAGATGGCAAAAACAGCATGGGTAAAATCGAAAGCATTTTATGATGAATATTTCCGCAATCCCAATCCGGATAAAAAGAGTACCCACTACTGCCCGGGTTGTGGCCACGGAAATGTGCATAAATTTATTGCTGAAGCACTGGAAGATTTCGGAGTCATCGATCGTTCCATCATCATCAGCCCGGTAGGATGCAGCGTATTTGCTTACTACTATTTCGATACGGGCAACATCCAGGCGGCACACGGGCGCGCAGCTGCAGTAGCAACAGGAATTAAACGGGCACATCCCCACAGCATCGTCATCAGCTACCAGGGCGATGGAGATCTGGCAGCGATTGGCACAGCCGAAATGATTCATTCCGCTAACCGCGGCGAACATATCACCGTTATTTTCATTAACAATGCCATTTACGGAATGACCGGCGGGCAAATGGCGCCCACCACACTCCCAGGTCAACGCACGACCACCACCCCGCGCGGAAGGGACATCCACAACGAAGGGTACCCCATCCGTGTGTGCGAACTGCTCAACACCTTGGATGCACCGGTTTATCTGGAGCGCGTGGCACTGTACGACGTGAAAACCCGTGCTAAAGCGCGCATGGCGGTGCGGAAAGCCATTAAATATCAGATTGAAGGGAAAGGATTCTCCCTGGTGGAAGTGCTCTCCCCCTGCCCCTCTGGCTGGAAAATGGATCCCGTGGATTCCCTGCGCTGGATCGAACAGGAAATGACCAAAGTGTTCCCGTTGGGAGTGTTCCGGGATAAAGGGAAAGAAGCGGAATCCTTTTTCATTGAAAAGAAAGAACCCACAAAAGAGGAAATCAAAGAAGCTCTGGGTATTACCAAATTACAGGAAAAACAGCTACCCCGTTCCACCCCGGATCCTCAATTTAAGAATCCCCAGGTGAAAGCGGCGGGATTTGGCGGACAGGGTATCCTGTTGCTGGGTCTGGGAATTGCTCAGGCCGGAATGCTGGAAGGTTACAACGTTTCCTGGATTCCTTCTTACGGCCCGGAAATGCGCGGCGGTACGGCGAACTGCCATGTGCACGTTTCCGAAGAACCGGTGGGCTCCCCACTGGTGGCCAATCCCACTGTACTCATCGCCATGAATCGCCCCTCTCTGGAACGCTTCGAAAAGGATGTGCAGCCGGGCGGCCTCATCATCTACGATTCTTCACTCATCGATATTGAACCCAGCCGAAAGGACGTGGAAGTGATGGCGATTCCCGCCACCAAAATGGCAGACGAACTGGGCAATACCCGAGTGGCGAACATGGTAGTCCTTGGTGCCTTTGTGGGCTACACTAACGCTCTGAACAAAGAAACCATCATCCAGACCCTGGATTACATCATTTCCCGCAAACGGCTCATCGAAATCAACCGTAAGGCGGTGGAAACCGGATTTCAGTTTGGAGCGGAACTGCGCAAGAAAAAAGCCAACTGAAACTCCCAACATCCAGGATAAAAACGTCGAGCGAGAAGCTTCTGCTTCTCGCTTTTTTTATTTTGAGAAAATGACCTCCCTTTTTCGCAAATATTGGGAAATATTTCACATCATAAAACATATTGCACCTGTTTCGCCCTTCCTAACATATTGTATTACAATAAATTATAATTTTTTATGAATTTTGTACTTATTGGAACGATATTTGTTGCTTTTTCATATAAAGAGTGGACTTGAACCAAAATAAGGGTCGTGGCATGA